>JBKPQI010000088.1:0-8131 GCA_046733975.1 Verrucomicrobiota bacterium | reverse complement strand
GCGGCTGATAAGCAGCGCGCGCCGCTACGAGCGAGTCGGACCGTGGCGTTTGACGCTGACGTATGGAGTGATTGCATCGTTGTATCTTTTGCAGGTGCCGATTCCGATTCTCGCCTGGATTTACCGAAAAACTTGTGCGCGCGAAGATGCCGCTACCCGGCAGCCGGCGCTCCCCGAACCAGACAGGCCGCGCGAGACCCGCTGGCAAATTAGTAGCGCAATTGCCGGCTCCGGCGCAAATTTGGGCGTGCATCAGCGCCGTACCACCGACTGGGAGCGAGTTCGGCAAGATTTTCCGATCTTGCGTCAGCGGGTTCATGATGATCGCCCTTTGATCTACTTTGATAACGCGGCCAGCACGCAAAAACCAACCGCTGTCCTCGACGCGCTGCGGCGTTACTACGAGCATGATAACGCCAACGTTCATCGAGGACTGCACGAGCTGAGCTCGCGTGCGACGCAGGCTTACGAAGGCGCCCGCGAGCGTGTCGCCGAATTTATCGGTGCTGCGAGCGGAACAGAAATCGTATTCACCCGCGGAACCACCGAAAGTATCAATCTGGTCGCGGAAGCCTGGGGCCAAAAATTTCTGAACAAAGGCGACGCGATCCTGCTGACCCAAATGGAACATCACAGCAATCTCGTGCCCTGGCAGCTGACCGCCGAGCGCAGCGGCGCGCAGCTGCGCTTTGTGCCGGTAAATGACGATGGCACACTTGCGGTGGATCAGGTCGATCGTTTGCTCACGCCCGAAGTAAAGCTATTCGCATTCACGCACGTCTCGAATTCGTTAGGGACAATCAATCCTGCGACGGAGTTGTGCGCAAAGGCACATGCGGTCGGCGCGGTAACGCTAGTTGATGCAGCGCAAAGTGCCGGACACATGCCCGTCGATGTGCAAGACATTGGCTGCGATTTTCTCGCCTTTTCCGGCCACAAAATGTGCGCACCGACCGGCATCGGCGCACTTTATGGCCGCGCCGAAATTCTGGAGCAAATCCCACCATGGCACGGCGGGGGCGAGATGATCACGAGCGTGACGCTGGAAAAAAGCGTATTCAAAAAACCGCCCCACCGCTTTGAAGCGGGCACACCGAACATCGCGGGCGCGATCGGTCTGGCTGCCGCGATCGATTACATCGAAGCGATCGGGCGTCCGGCAATTTTCGCTCACGATTCGGAGCTCACGGGTTACGCCATCGAGCGCCTGACCGAGCTGCCGGGGATCCGTTTACTGGGACTAGGTCACGACCGCGGGGCGCTCGTCAGTTTCGTGATGGACGCAGCGCATCCCCACGATCTCACCACTTTCGCGGATCGCAAAGGCCTGGCGTTGCGTGGCGGCCACCATTGTAATCAACCGTTAATGCGCCGCTTCGGCGTGCCGGGCACCACACGCGCCAGCTTCTACTTTTACAACACTCGCAAGGAAGTCGATCATATGATCGAGATTTTGGGCGAGGCAATCCAATTTTTCTCATGAACGAGGAGTTGGAAGAACTCTATCGCGAGGTCATTCTCGATCATTCGCGGCGGCCAAGGAATTTTGGCGAGCTGCCCGATGCAACCGTGCGCGTGCGCGGCGACAATCCAGCCTGCGGCGACGAGATCGACGTCGCGCTTAAATTCGGAGACGATGGCCGCCTCGAGCAGGTGAAGTTTACCGGTCACGGGTGTGCCATCAGCCAGGCTTCAGCCTCGATGATGACGGCGAAGGTCAAAGGCAAGAACTGTGACGACGCGTCATCCACGCTGCGCGCATTCGAAAATCTGATCGTCGGGGATGGTAACGACGTGCCGCAAACGCTGGGCGATCTGCGGCTATTGGCAGGAGTCCGGAAATTTCCGCAGCGAGTGAAATGCGCGATGCTGGCCTGGCGCGCGCTCGAACAGGCGCTACAGCAGGGCAAAGGTGAAGCGACAGTTTCAACCGAACTTTAGGAAAGTGGCGATCAATAAACCGCGAATCCCGCAGTCGCGAAGCTCAGTCATGACATGGTTGCTCGATTCCGATCCGTCCATTCGTTGGCAAGTCTTGCGTGATTTGACCGACACGTCTGCAGCGGTCGTTGCCTCCGAACGGTCACGCGTTGCCTTGGAGGGATGGGGCCGGCAGTTGCTCGATCAACAGCGCGCCGACGGCCAATGGGGCGACGGGGATCACGGCACCATTCTGGTGGTCCAACATGTGGACGTTGGTGTTCTTACGCGATCTCGGGCTCGACCCGAAGAGTGCGCAGGCAAGCAACGCGATCGATCGCGTTCGCAGCAAAGTCACGTGGGGACGGGAGTTCGGGAACTCGCCTTTTTTCGAGGGTGAAGTGGAACCGTGCATCAACGGCCGTGTCATTGGCCTCGGCGCGTACTTCGGCGAGCGCAGCGACGGACTGGTCGACCGCTTACTGGCTGAGCAGCTCAGCGATGGCGGTTGGAACTGCGAGGCGGAAGGCGGTTCGGTGCGCTCCTCATTTCACACGACCATTTGTGTGCTGGAAGGGCTACTCGCGTTCGAACGGTCCTTCGGCGTCACGGCACCGCTGACAGACGCTAGAAAGCGCGCGCAGAAATACCTGCTCGAGCGTCATCTGCTTCGACGATTGTCGACAGGGGAGCTGATCAGAGACCGAAAAAGCCATCACGATTGGAGGCAATTTGTGTTTCCGCCTCTGTGGCACTACGACGTGCTGCGCGCGCTCGACTATCTGCGCGAAGCGGGCGTGCAGCCCGACGCGCGAATTGAGGAGGCGATGGGAGTGGTGCTGGAGCGGCGTCAAGACGACGGCCGCTGGTTACTCGACGTGCGACTCGATGACACATTGCATGAGGAACTGGCCGGGCCGGTAGGACAACCGAGTCGTTGGATCACTTTGGGTGCGCTGCGGGTGCTGGATTGGTATGGCAGGGGCGATCAAAGGAGTAACGCGAAAATTGATCTAGGGATGGAGACCGCTGAGCGCTGTGGTATTTAGCGCAACTCTCCTCGATCGAAGAAACGAATGCTGGACTGTGAGCACGGGGCTGGTTACTTGATCGACGAAAAAACTGAGTTTCAATTCTATTATTAGTTCTCTCGAGGGAACGGTCGAGTTCATGCGCCTTAGGGGCTTCACGCGATTGTTAACTTGTCTCCTTCTCTTTCCGCTCTGGTTTGCCGGTTGTAACCGCGGTAACGACCAGATTAAGGTCTATCGGCTCGTAAAACCTTCGGGCGAATCCGAGCCACTGGAAAAGGACGCGGTGGCATCAACTAACGCCCCGGTAAAGTCGACGCTGGAGCGGTTGCCGACTGCGAGCGGTAACATACCGACGCCCCCAAGTTGGCAACCACAGGCATTGTCGGAAATGCGCCAGGCTAGTTTCCTCGTAAAAGGCGAGAGCGGCGCCGTTGCCGATATTTCGTTCGTTAAACTGGGCCCCGCCGCGGGCAGTATGCTCGACAACGTGAATCGCTGGCTCGGTCAGTTGGGTCAGCCGTCGGTAACAGAAGAGAAATTGGCGACAATGATTCAAAGGCTGCCCACGCCGCGCGGCGAGGTCGACGTGGTCGATCTCAGCGGAAAACCGCAAGACGGTGATCCGAACAAGGACGGCCGGATTATCGGCGGGATTGCGTCAGACGAAGGCACATCATTCTTCAAACTTCGTGGCAACGCGGCATTGGTCGGCGCTGAAAAAGAGAACTTCCTGAAATGGATCGTGGCGATGCGCTCTGGTGCTGGTAGCGAATCAGCTGCAATGCCGCAATTGCCTGCTGCGTCGACCGGAGATAAGCCGCAGATCAAATGGGACGTTCCGCCGGATTGGTCGCCCGCTCCTGCCTCCGCGATGCGTTATGCGAGTTTCGCCGCCCCGAGCGCTAACGACGGAAAAATTGATATCTCTATTGTCACGTTCCCCGGCGATGGCGGCGACGATCTGGGCAATATCAATCGCTGGCGCCAACAACTCGGTCTTCCGCCAACGGAGGCGAACGCAAGCAAGATCGTTCCGTTGAAGACGGACGAGACAACCTTTTCCACGATCGACATCACCGGCACGAGTGCACGAACACTCGTAGCCTGGACCCGCAAAGACGGTCGCGCCTGGTTTTTTAAGCTAACCGGCCCCAGTGACGGCGTCGAGAAAGAGAAACCGAACTTCGTGAAATTCGTCCAGTCCGTGAGATTTTAGGTAGGAGTAGTGTTGATGATGGGACGGACTTGCAAAAGGTGGATCGGCCGCTCGGTCGGGCGATGCCAAATGTTGCGGCTACGCCGCTTAAATTTAACATCGAGCACGGGACTGCTCGATCCACCTGAAATGCCAGCTACGCATTTAGATGAACATGCTGAATAAATTCGTCGACCTCATCACCTCGCTGAAGCTGACAATTGTTTGTCTGGCTGCGGGGATGGCGTTGATTTTTGCCGGCACATTGGCGCAGGTACATCTCGGCATTCACGAAGCGCAGCAACGCTACTTCCAAAGTTTTTTCGTGTGGTGGCCACCAGAAGGTCGCGGCATAAGATTTCCAATCTTCCCCGGCGGACACCTCATCGGCGCCGTCCTGCTCATCAATCTGATCGCGGCGCACGCGAAACGCTTTCGCTGGACCTGGCGCAAACTCGGTATTCATCTGACTCACGCCGGCCTGATCATCATGCTCGCTGGCGGTCTGTTCACCGATCTGTTCGCGGTCGAAAGCCACATGCGCCTCGCGAACGGCGAGACCAAAAATTATTCCGAGGACGCGCAACACGACGAGCTCGCTGTTATCGACACCAGCAATCCCGAGTTCGATCAAGTCACCGCGATTCCCGAATCAGTTTTGCGACACGAACGTGTCATCCGGCATCCGAGCTTGCCCTTTCAAATCGTGGTCAAGAATTTCTTCCAGAATTCACGGCTCCAGATGATCAACGAAGGCGACAAAAGCGCCGCGCCACTGGCTGACCGCGGTCCCGGGGCGCAGGTCGCGGTCCAGCCGATGCCTCGTGCCACCGCTCCGGATGAACAGAACGTGGTGACGGCGGTGATCGAAATTATTCCGATCGATCAGACCGGCGGGACAGCGCACGCTGCGGGCAACAAGGCCGCCGCTACAGAATCGTTAGGAACATGGCTGGTGTCAGACGAATTGGGCGCGCCACAAAGTTTTTCCTGGATGGGTAAAACGTGGCGCCTAAGCATGCGACCGGCGCGTTATTATAAGCCTTACAGCGTGACCCTGCAAAAATTCACGCACGAAAAGTATGCCGGCACTGAAATTCCAAAAAACTTCGCCAGTCAGGTTGCACTAATTGATCCCGAACGCTCTCTCAGTCGCGACGTGCTTATCTATATGAATCATCCATTGCGTTACCGCGGTGAGACCTATTATCAGGCTGGATTCCAGAAAGATGATTCTGCAACCATTCTGCAAGTCGTGCACAACCCGAGTTTCCTCGCGCCTTACGTCGCGTGCGTGATTGTCGCGGCCGGTTTGCTGGTACAATTTGGATATCACCTTGTCGGTTTTGGTCGACGGCGGAGAGCACTGGCATGAAACGGTTTTTTCCAGCCATCGTGCTTGTTCTGGCAGCCTTGTGGATCGGCGCCAGTTTCGTTCCGGCGCAGAAGTCGGATGAAGCCTTTAACCTCGCAGCATTTGGAAAACTTCCGGTGCTGGTAGGCGGGCGCGTCAAACCCCTCGATACCGTCGCACGCAATTCACTGCTAATTATTCGGAGCAGACAAATCCTGCGCCTCGAAGACGGCCGGCAAATCAGCGCGATTAAATGGCTGGCCGACACCCTGTTCAACGCGCCTGTTGCAGATCAGTATCCCGCGTTCGTGATTCAAAATGCAGATGTGCTCGGGCTATTCGGGTGGCAACAGAGCGACCGGAAATACTTCAGCTTCGCGCAACTGACTCCATTCCTGAAACAGATCGACGAACAGGGCGAGCAGGCCGACAAACTCCAGGCTGTTGAACGCTCCGCTTATCAGAGCGCGATTCTTAACTTACGGAACGCTCTCGTGCTTTATCAACGGCTGAAGAACAGTGTCCAACCGGAGGGAGCGGAAGATTTCGCCGCTGAGTTGCAGGCGTTCGAGCAGGTGGTTCCAAATGCCGCGCGAGCCGCACGGGCACGGGAAAGCGGAGAGAATTTCGATCAGAGACAGCTCGATCAGATTGCCGAGGTCATACAGGGCTATGAAAGATTGGCCGACATGGCTTATCTGCTTGCCATACCGCCGCCCGTTGGAGCCGCCGATTGGCGTTCGGTCGGGCAGGCTATCATACAATCGGTCGCTGCCGGTGGCATCGATCCAACCGTAAAGCTCTATGCCTCGTTAGGGGATGTATATCGTGCAGGGGATCAGCCGACCTTTGATCGAACAGTCGATCGCCTGAAGGAACGAATCGCGCAACTGCAGCCGAGCGGGACGAAGCGTGCGCGTTACGAGTTCTTCTTCAACGCGGTTGATCCGTTCACTCACAGCATGACCTTGTATGTGCTCGCGTTTCTATTGGCCTGCACTTCATGGCTGATATGGCAGCGGCCGCTGAATCGCGCCGCCTTTTATCTGCTACTGCTGGCGCTGGCGGTTCACAGCTTCGGCCTGTTCTCGCGGATGTATCTGCAGGAACGGCCACCGGTCACGAACCTTTATTCCTCCGCCATCTTCATTGGCTGGGGCGCAGTCATCGTTGCTCTTATTCTAGAACGCATTTTTCGCGATGGAATTGGCGCAGCCTGCGCCGGCGCCATCGGCTTCATCACCTTAATCATCGCGCATCATCTCGCTGGTAATGGTGATACTCTCGAAATGTTGCAAGCCGTCCTCGACACGAACATCTGGCTCGCCACTCACGTCGTCGCAATCACGACCGGCTACTCCGCCATGTTTCTCGCCGGTATGCTCGCGATTATTTACATCATTCGCGGCGTGTTCACCCGCTCGCTGACAAAGCAAACAGCTGATTCCCTTGCACGCATGACTTATGGCGTAGTCTGTTTCGCAACCCTGTTCAGCTTTGTCGGCACCGTCCTCGGCGGAATCTGGGCGGATCAATCATGGGGCCGGTTCTGGGGTTGGGACCCGAAGGAAAACGGCGCTGTGCTGATTGTCCTTTGGTGCGCGATCATTTTGCACGCGCGCTGGGGCGGTTTCGTTCGCCAGCGTGGCCTGATGATTATGGCTATCTTCGGCAATGTCGTAACGAGTTTTTCGTGGTTCGGCGTCAACATGCTCGGCGTTGGCCTGCACTCCTACGGTTTCATGCAGAAGGCGTTTCCCTGGCTGGTGGGTTTCATCATCAGCCAACTCGCGCTCATGTGTGTGGCGGCAATGCCGTTGGAGCGATGGCGAAGCTTTCGAATGCCGACAGTCCGGCCGAGTCGAACCGAAAGCCCTGGCGAGATGGAGCTAGTGCCGCCGAAGTTGGCGGCTATGAAGTAAGCTGTGGCTTGACTAGCAGAGCTGCTTGCAAATCCCCGATCCGCAATCGACAATCGTCAGTTCTCTTAGGGGGTCTTAGCTCAGTTGGTAGAGCGCCTCAATGGCATTGAGGAGGTCAGGGGTTCGAATCCCCTAGGCTCCACTTTGTCGGCGACTGAAAACCGCCGTTCGCTATAGCTCGGCAGTTTGGAAACAGCCGCTCCCTCGTTACTTATCAGCGAACGTCTTCGATGTAGCTCACGACTTGATAATCGGTCACCACGCCAATATTAACGTCGTTGAGCGCCTTATCGTAATGAAACCCGGTATTTCCGCCGCCGCCATTGCCGGAGAAACTTCGAGCGACGACGGCGCTGAATATGTCGGGATTACCGCCAAGAGTGATGTCAGCACTGGGCGCATAAAAGGTCGCCCAAATGTTTCCGGGTGAGCCGATTTCAATCGTCTGAGTACCGCCGCCTGGACTGATTCCATAAAACTGAAGATGGCCAGCAGCACTTGAATTGGGATCGTCCGCTGCGTGCGCGCCGACACCGAGAACACCAGCGCTATAAGGTTGGGGACTTTGAGTGCCCCGATCAACATTTTGATTAGTGATATCAGTGGCGTGCTGCAGAGTCATATTGCCCGTGAAGTAGATCTGAGCCGTCACCCCTTTCTCAAGGGTAATCTTGCCGGTGATATCGCCATTAACGTATATCCTCAC
>JBKPQI010000087.1:0-7401 GCA_046733975.1 Verrucomicrobiota bacterium | reverse complement strand
GGCTTTTCCCGGAATAAATCGATAAATGAATTCAGTCATAACCCAGCCGCAGAATGCAATTCAATCGGCGGAAGCACGCGTTCAATCTCAGCGCGCGATGATTCATACATTGGCGGAAGTTTAAGTGTTTCACCCAATTCGTCAGCTGATTCGTCAGTCAAAAACCCAGGACCGTCGGTCGCGATCTCAAATAAAATTCCGTTCGGCTCCCGAAAATAAATGGAATGAAAATACTGGCGATCGATCACCGGCGTGACGTGGAGACCGCGAGCGACCAGCTCCTCGCGAAAGTGCAGCTGTTGGTCGTCATCCGCCGCACGAAACGCCAGATGATGCACCGAGCCGGCAGCGATTTGTCCAAAGCCCGCGTCGGATGTCACGAGATCGACTTCCGCTGCGGCATTCGATCCGCTGCCGCGCAAACGACGCCGATTGTTTTCTTCTCCCACAAATTCAAATCCGAAGACCTCAGTCAGCAGTTTTTCGGTTCGGTCGAGGTGTCGCACTTGAAGAGTTGGTGCGGCAAACCCACCGATTCGGCGCTCCGCTACTCCGTCATCCCGAGCGAAGTCGAGGGATCCCGTTGAAGTTTCCTCGAATATTCCGCCACGAAATGCCTCGACTTCGCTGGGGATGACGGCAGATTCGATCAGTTCAAGCATCAATCCGGCGGGATCGAGAAACCGCAGCGCTTCATGGCCGAATCGGGCGCCGATTTCCTCCGCGAGTACGTTGTTCACTCGCAACCGTTCGTTCCAGAATGCGATAGAGTTTTTCGGAGTGGCGAAACTCACCGCGGTCACCTGCCCGCTTCCGCGACTGCCACGTCGCGCGCCGGGCCACGGGAAAAAAGTTATGATCGTCCCCGGGCTCCCGACGTTATCGCCGAAATAGAAATGATAGCTGCTCGGATCGTCGAAATTGACTGTGCGTTTGACCAAACGCAGGCCGAGCACCCCAATGTAAAAATCGAGATTCTCCTGCGGATCGCCCGCGATAGCGGTGATGTGATGAATTCCGGTGCTGCGCATGCGGATCTTGGAAGGCCAAAGGGTACCTCGGGGGGAAAATTTAGCGATGAATTTTTACACTTGTCGCGCAATGAAAACGGGTAATAAACTTTTCGCATGAAGACCGTCTTTCGCGCGTTCCTGGCAGCAGCAATGACAGCGGGGCTTGTCTTCGGTGCCCCGAAAGATGAAAAAACAAAGGAAACGAAGTGGAAAATCACCGGTCAACTCGAGGAGGCCTGCTCCTGTAACGCCGCCTGCCCGTGCTGGTTCGCTTCCAAACCGTCACGGATGACGTGCGGCGGCAATCAGGTGGTTTTCATCCAAAAAGGGAACTACGGGAACGTGAAACTCGACGGTCTCGCCATTGCGAATTACGCGGAAAGCCCGGAGGACCAGACGATGATGGATTCGTTTGGGAAATGGAAGTTTTCGACCAATTACATTGACGAAAGAGCGAATCCCGAGCAGCGCAAGGCGTTGGAGGCGATTGCGGCTGTGGTGCTGCCGGGAAACAATGCATCGAGCAATTTCAAAACGGTTTATGTCCCGATCACGCGCAAAATCGAAGATAAAGATCACGTCATTACCATCGGCAACGTGGCGACATTCACCGGTCATCTGGTCGAAGGTGGTCTCGGGGGTTCCTCGCGAATAACGAATCCACCCGGAGCGGATCCAATTCATCATCAGTATTCACAGGGTGAAACCAGTAAGATGACTTACACTGATTCGAATCAGAATTGGGATTGGAAAGGTACAAATTACATGCTCGGGACTTTTACTGTCGACAGTGACCAGTACAAGAAATACGCTGCTGGACTGGCGCAGAAGATGGCGGCGAAAGAGAAGACCGAGGCGGCGGAAAAGAAGTAATTTTTTGGTGTTGGGTTAATGTTCGTTTGGCGAAAGCGAGCCAGCGCGACCTGGCTTGCTGCCAACGAAATGGCATTGCGCGAAATGGCCGGCTCGCGGCTCGCGATTATTTCCGGACCTGAGCTTCGCAATGCCGTTGCCGAAGTTGCGGGTTCGGACCGCGACGAACTGCAGAAAATTCAAAAGCCATTTGGCGGCCGAATCGAAAAATTGCCGCGCAATTGGCTTCAAAAGGTCCTGCGCCAGCAAAGATCGAAACCGCTGAAGATAGGAAAGCGGCTGGTCGTCAGCAGGAACAGTCGTTTTCCTGCTGCCGTATCGAACAAACCGGCGGCTGGGGTGCTGCCGCCTCTCATCATTCCCGCCAGCGCCGCGTTCGGGACTGGTGATCACGCAACGACAGCCATGTCATTGCGCATGCTAGAGACATTGACGCGGAAAAGAGTTGCGCGAAGCGCGCAACGCAGCACGCGAAGGCGCGTGCGGTCCCCGGAGACGGAATTCTCGCTGCTGGATCTTGGGACCGGATCGGGAATTCTGGCGCTGGCTGCGAAGAGATTCGGCGCCGGCAGGGTGATGGCAATCGACAACGATCCCGTCGCGATCCGCATTGCAAAAACAAACGCGCGACGAAACAAGCTTCATGAGATCGATTTCCGGGTCGCGGATGTTGTTCAGTGGAGATTCCCGCGGCGAATCGATGTCGTCACCGCGAATCTATTCAGTGAATTGCTGATCGAAATTTTGCCAAAACTGAAATGCGCTTCATGGCTGATCTTTTCCGGCGTTCTACGCCAACAGGAACACAACTTTATTGATGCACTGAAGCGGAACAGAATGGTTGTTGCGGAGGTGCGTCGGCGCGGGAAATGGCTCGCGATTTTAGCGAAGGGAACGCCTCTGTCATGCCAGCGCAACCGAGGGATGTTACGAACAATCGTTGACCACATGGTGTAAATCTTGTGAGCGCTACTAAGAGATCCTTCGCCGTCTTCGCTGCTCAGGATGACGCACGCGTAATGTTGTGTGCCGGCCTTCGTGGCACGTCGTCCCGAGCGTCAGTCGAGGGATCTCGCGGTGTTACCTTAAAGCTGGCGCAACGGATCCTTCCACTACGCTCGCGCATTACCGAAAAACCCGGTTGACGCGACATCTTCCAACCCGCATTTTCTTCGACTCAGGCGACTTCGATTCCACCTGTATCTAGGGCGGTTTGATCAGAGCCGCCGGTAAAAAATATGCAGGAACTTTCCTACGCTATGGTGACGCCGTACTCGATGCGCAAATCGCGCACCGGCGGAATTGTGGCGCGCCTGATCTCGCGCACCGGGCTCGACCTTGTCGCCGGTCGAATGTTCGCACCGGGCGCCGAACTGGTGAAGCGTTATTCGGAAACGATTGTCACCGAAACTGAGCCGCGGCACCGGGCCACCCAGGAACTCATTCGCGATTATGTGCGACGCAATTTCACCGGAAAGGTCAATGGGCACCGACCGCGGGTCCTTTTCCTCGTTTTTCGCGGCGAAGACGCTGTAAACAAGGTTCACACTGTCGTCGGCCACATTGTTAATGAACGGACCAGCGGCGAAACGATTCGAGATACCTTTGGCGATTACATTGTAGATGAGAACGGGAAGGTAATTTATTTCGAGCCGGCCGTCCTCACTGCCATTCACCCCGACCAGGTCGAGCGCGATTTAAAACTCTGGGCCGAATTTTCCGACCAGGACGGGGGGATTTTGGAAAGCGTCATCGAACATCCTGGCGGCGCCAAAATCGAAAAGACGCTCGTTCTTATTAAACCAGATAATTTCAAATATCCCAATCTGCGGCCGGGTGGTGTGATCGAGGTTTTTTCCCGCAACGGGCTTTACATCATCGGATTCAAGGTGCACCGCATGAGCGTGGCGCAGGCCGAGGAATTTTACGGCCCGGTGCTGGGAGTATTGCAGGAGAAACTTGGAATCGAAAAGGGTCGGGATGCGTGGGAAGACATCGTTGAATTTATGTCCGGCGGCCGGCCGAGCAAAACAGCGCAGGAGCAAAAGAAGGAACCGGGCACGGAAAAGTGCATCGCCCTTGTCTATCAAGGTGAGGACGCAGTGCAGAAAATTCGCGAAGTGCTCGGTCCAACCGATCCGAGCAAGGCGCCGCCGGGTTCAATCCGAAAGGAATTTGGCCAGAACATCATGATTAATGCAGCACATGCGTCTGACTCGATGGAGAATGCCCGCCGCGAGATGCGGATCGTGCAGGTTGACGAAAACAATTTTAAACCGCTGATTGAAAACTTTTACCGCTAGAAATAATTGAATATGAGTACTACTCCAATGGAAATATCAGGACGCGCCGCTCAACTGACCCCCTCTCTAACTCTCACCATCGACGCCAAAGCAAAGGCGATGAAGGCCGAGGGCATTGATGTCTGCGGATTCGGAGCGGGAGAACCCGACTTCGACACGCCCGATCACATCAAGCAGGCCGCGATTGCCGCCTTGCAAAGCGGTTTCACCAAATACACGCCGAGTTCCGGTATTCCGGAATTGCGCCAGGCGATCGCCGAGAAACTGGCAGCGGACAACAGCGTGAATTACAAGGCCACGCAAATCGTCGTCAGCAACGGGGCGAAGCATGCCTGCTACAATGCAATTCTCGCAACCTGTCAGCCAGGAGACGAAGTGATCATCCCGGCACCATACTGGGTCAGTTATCCTGATATGGTGCGATTAGCGGGTGCGGAAGCTGTCATCATTCCGACGAGTGAGCGCAACGGCTGGAAGATTCGCCCGGAAGATTTCGAAAACGCGATGACGCCGAGGACCAAAATGTTGATTTTAAATTCGCCGGGCAATCCCAGTGGCTCGGTTTATAGCCAGGAAGAGTTGGAAGCGCTGGTCGATATCGCGGCAGGCGAAGACATTTACATTTTGTCAGACGAAATTTACGAGAAGCTGGTTTACGACGATGCCAAACACGTCAGCATCGCGTCACTTTCGAAAGAGGCCTACGACCTGACCCTGACGGTCAACGGTTTCAGTAAATCGTACGCCATGACGGGATGGCGGCTCGGTTATCTGGCGGCGCCGGAAGCGGTGGCGAAAGCAGTCGACTCCATCCAAAGCCATAGCACGGCAAACCCCTGTTCCTTTGCGCAAAAGGGAGCGCTAGCCGCGCTCAAAGGCGATCAGCAGCCGATTACGGACATGCGCGATGAATTCGATATGCGTCGCAACTACATGTTTGATCGCATCTCGAAAATTCCGAATGTGACCGCGGTCAAACCGCAGGGCGCTTTCTATGTGCTGGTCAACATCAGCCAGCTTGGCCTTACGTCGCAGAATTTTGCCGATCGCCTTTTAAGCAAGGCAAATGTGGCAGTGGTCCCCGGCGCAGCTTTTGGCGACGATCGTACTGTCCGCCTGAGTTACGCGACCAGCATCGATATTATTAAGAAGGGTCTCGATCGCTTTCAGGATTTCTGTCGGACCTTATAGCTGGTCATCCCGAGCGAAGCCGAGGGATCCCGTGGTGAGACCTTCAGGCTTTCGCGGCGGGATCCCTCGACTTCGCTCGGGATGACGATGTGAACGGCTCCCTCGCTCTCGTTCTTCATGCGCACCTGCCGTTTGTGCGCCATCCGGAGAACGAATGGCATCACGAGGAGAACTGGTTGTTCGAAGCGATCAGCGAAAGCTATGTGCCGCTCGTGCAAATGATGCGGCGGCTGCTGCGGCAGGGCATTCGTTTCCAAATTACTTTGTCGGTATCGCCGACCTTGTCGGCAATGCTGAGCGATCCACTGCTGCGCGATCGTTATCTTAGGCATCTTGATCGGCTCGCCGGGTTACTGGAACGCGAATGCGATCGCAATCACGCTGATCAAAAGCTGTTCGCGCTCTCTCAGTTTTATCGTGATTTCTTTGCAGAAACGCGGCGAACCTTCGCTGAAGAATGGGATTGCGATCTGCTGGGAGTTTTTCGGCAACTTCGCGGCACCGGCGCAGTGGAAATTATCGCAAGTGCAGCGACACACGCGATTCTCCCAATCCTACGACGATCCCCAGGCGCCGCGACGGCGCAGATCGCGATCGGATGCGATCAATTTCGCGAAACCTTCGGAGGTGAACCTTCGGGTTTTTGGCTGCCCGAATGTGCTTACTCCAGCGGTATCGCCGAATTCTTGCAGGCGGAAAACATCCGCTGGTTCGTCGTCGACGCGCATGCGTTTGAGCAGGCGATGCCATCGGCCCGGCGCGGAAGTTTTGCGCCATGTTTCACAAAAGCGGGGCCGGCGGCGTTCGCTCGCAATGTTCACGCCAGCCGCCAGATTTGGAGCGCAGAACACGGTTATCCCGGTGATCCATCGTATCGCGACTTTTACCGCGACATTGGTTTCGATTTATCGCCGGAAGAATTGGCTCCTTTTCTAAAAAGCTCTTTTACTGGAATTAAATATCATCGGGTAACCGGCCGCGCCGGTCGGGCGAAAGAGATTTACGATCGCAAGCAAGCCGAAGAAGCAGCGCGCCAGCATGCCCGTCACTTCGTGGAGGCGTGCATCGCTGAACTGAGAAACTTGCGAGCTGACGATTGGAATCCGATTATGATCGTGCCGTTTGATGCCGAGCTCTTCGGACATTGGTGGTTCGAGGGACCAATCTTTCTTGAAAATGTCATTCGCGCAGCCGCAGAAAATAACCTGCCGCTGATAACGCCGAGCGAGTTTCTGGCGCAGAATTCGACTCACCAGGTGATCGAACCAGCAACGTCGAGCTGGGGCGACCAAGGTTTTCTTAACGTTTGGCTGGATCAAAAATGCGGCTGGATTTACCCGCATCTCTTCACCGCGAATGCACGCATGAACACAGTGGCAAAATCGTGGAGCGGTCAGGCCACCGCCGATGACGAACGTGTTTTGCGTCAGCTCGCGCGCGAGCTTCTGCTCGCGCAATCGAGTGATTGGGCGTTTCTCATTCGCAACGAGACCGCGAAAGATTACGCCACCAAGCGGGTCACCGATCACCTTTCACGTTTTGCCAGACTGGCAGACCAGTTTGAACGGAGAAAGGTGGATCGCGATTTTCTCGCGCAATGCGAAGCACAGGATAATCTGTTTCCAAATGTGGACTGGCGACGTTATGGGTAGATTGCGGAGCGCGCGTTCTGGATTGTGGATTGTCGCGTTCAACGCCTTCGGCATCCCGAACGAAGTCGAGGGATCCCGCCATGGAATCTTGAAGGTTACGCACCGGGATCCTTCGGCTTCGCTGCGGGTCGCTCAGGATGACAGCTTTTGGAGGCGTCCCATAATTTCAAAGCTTGGACCCCGAATGTCAGCTTCGCTCGATATAACAAAATCAAGTTTGTTCGTCCTCGCGATCGGACTTGTGTTTGCGTCCCTCCTGCCGGCGCAAGAACCCTCGCCTTCGCCTAGTCCAACCGCGACACCGGATCGAAGTGTGCGCATTAGTTTTGTTCCGCCCCCACTGGATGGCAAAATCAGTCTTGGCATTTA
>JBKPQI010000086.1:0-7723 GCA_046733975.1 Verrucomicrobiota bacterium | reverse complement strand
GAACTACACCGAGACCAAGTCGTCGGCAGCGTCAGATGTGTATAAGAGACAGGCCCAACATCAGCATGGCCCAGGTCGAGGGCTCCGGCACCGCGGCGGTGAGATGCACCGCCTGGATCGCTTCCGGGCCCCCGGACGCATTGCCAAAACTGGCGCTGACGCCCAATTGTGTGTTGAGACCCAAGGCTGTCAGCTGAGCCGCCTCGGTGGAGTCGAGGACGAATGCAATGCCGGAGCCACCCAGTCCGCCAGCCACCTGATTCAGGGTTGTTCCGGCCAGTCCAGCTGCGAGGCCGAACGTGATCGAAGTTCCTCCCGTGAAGGCGGTCAGGGCCAAGTTGTTTAGAGTGACCGAGGGCGGATTCTCGGATCCCGGTTCGTTGAGGTTGACGATCAGCCCAAGCTGGTTCGCGTTTGAGAGTCCAAGGCCGCCGAGAGTGAATAGCTGCGACTGGGAGGCGCCCGTCAGGGCATTACCAAATGGTCCGCCTAAATTAACGCCGCCGGTTTCATTCGTCGTGTTCGCCGGCGATTGCAACGTCAAGGCCGTGGTGACCGCGCCAAGGCCCTGGCCTTGCAGCTGCACCGCGCTTTCCAGCACTAGGCTGGCGCTTGCGGGGGTGCTCAAGGTCCCAGCAGCTGTGAGCACCATAGCTGCGGCCGCAGTGGATAGTTGTTTGTTCATTGGAGGACTCCTTCCGAAATTGAAGCCCCAAAAGGAGGGCGGCACCTCCTAAATCCCGCGCTAATGCGACGTTCCAAATTTGTTAAAAACTTTTTAGACTGATGAGGATTTAATGTTGAGTGCGTGAACTCACGCTCTGTTGATGGAACGGTTTTATTTTGTTGGAGGCGGGTTGATCGTAGCGCTGCCATCGTAAGATCGATTGTTGCCCATCCGGTCGCGTCAGTTATTCCGATTGCAAAGAAAAAACCGGCCCGGTTAGGAGGCGGCTTTTTAGTTCGCGTGATGCAGGAAAGAATCAGGCAGCAGTGAGGGCTGAGCCGTTCTTCCTCTTTCGATGCGCCATGAAGCCAACACCGGCGAAGCCAAGGATCATCATGGCCCAGGTGGAGGGTTCGGGAACGGCGCCGTTGACCGGAATTGGCGTGCTGTGATCGTTGAGATTGAACCAAAGCTCCTCAAGTTCTACAACGCGTTAGAATCGTGCTGAGCTGTCTCACCCTGCGCGGCTACGAGCAATAGGAGGCAAGCGAGCGGGCACGGCGACATATCCTGAGCTTATGCATTGATGGCCGAGAGCGGCGTCCGTTGATGCTCGCGAACCTCGCGATTGCGGGCATCGCAGTAAAAAGGGAGGAGGAGCGCCAAACGGTAGTGATCGGGGATTTTTACCGGCATCGGTCCGCGCATTGGCATAGCAGAGTCGCCCGCGTCAACGCCCGGTTATCTCTAACTAACCGGCCTTCGAGCGACTGGAAGCCGCTGACAGATTCGAATTCTGACCAAGGTTGGTGTTGCGGCTAAGCTTCATTTCCTTCACGACTAGACCCAGCGCCATAGCTGCGAGCAAGATAATCAGAGGTCGAAACTCTTCCCAAAAAATCATTCCGACCAACGCGAGCTGGCTTGTCACGTTCCCCGCTCACGCTCGGCGACTTCTGTTTTGCTTGCTGACCCAATTAAAATCCGCTCTGACTTCCGCGCCCTTGCGCCCGCAAGCTTGGCAAAGGAATAGAGGGCTCGAGATCGGAAAGCCTGACGTGATCCGGCCATTGGTCGGCGCTGATTTCGACATTTTGGCTGCCTTATAATCCAAGCAATAAACCAGCAGCCCGCGAATGCCCATTTCGCGCCTTTTACCGAGCGTTATTTTCTCGGGGTGCTTCACCCCAGCTCCGAAATATAAATGGCTGGAAAAAAAGCCGCCAAATGAAGGCGGCCGTCCTTCCCTCGGCAAGTGTTGTCGGTCTCGCTCACCAATCCGTAACGACGACTCGCTCCTCGGCATATCCGTAACGCGGCAGCGGCAACACCGGCAGTGGCACGTAGGCCGGACGAGCGACTATAATCCTCTCCCGCACGACAGGCGAGTGAGTTGCGTTCTGGACACTGTTTGCGACACAAAGGCCTATCGAGGCAAGCGCGCGTCCCGTGAGCCAGCCGCGCGTTCTTCGACGCCGATTGGCGCAATGCACAACTTCCAACCTTTGCGCGGGAACGAAGGCCTTCGCCCCAGTTCTGTGCAGAATGGCGCAAGCCGCAAACACTGGTGCGACATGAAACGATCGGTGCCTGTTGGCGCCAATCGTTGTCGTCGATACCGCTTCCGAGGAGGCTCAGCTCCGCCCCGAATTTTGACCAACCTTCGTTTGAAGAATTGGCCATTAACCGCAAGCGGTCAGTCAAGCTTGACTCCTGGGGAGAGGGTCCAGGCGTAAGAGGAGAGCCGTCACCGACCGCCGTCGGTGGCAGCTTTTTGCTTCAGGCCAAAACCAATAGGGATTAACGCGCGTCAGCTCGGGCAGGAGCTACATTGCGCTTCGCTGACAACGCACCTTGAGCATATTCAGCTCTGCAAACGTAAAGGCCCGGTAGGCGATAGTAGCCCGTCTCCTTTTACAGTGTTTGGAGTACCACCACGCTTCGCTATGCGTGAAGCGTGTGGCGAAGTCGTCGTAGATACCGAATCTGATGCGCATCTTGAAAGTACCGAATTCACGTTATGGGGATGCCGTTGGGGCGCAACTGTAAAGCCGCTCTACGAGTAATACACGCTGTTCGGCGACGAACCGTAACAAAGACGGGCAGCCGCTTCTCTGCAAGCCAATACGCGTGCGAAGGATACGAGACAATCGCGCGGTAGCGACGGCAAGGCTTTACTGTCGCGGCCGCGATCAGGTGCTCAAGGCTGAACGCCCGTTCATGAACCTAACAACGCTTTACTGCGTTGTGTGGTCCGGGGCGAAAAAGGAAGACAAAAAGGAAAGCGTCACATGCGTAAAGCGGTTTGGGGTGCGGCAAGCGCACTAGTTCTTGCCTCACCGGCAATGGCCTCCGACCTGGCGGTCACTCGTTATTCCGAAGTTCCACACCATGAGCGGGAAGTTCGCACCAAGGAAGTTCGCACCAGGGAAGTTCGCACGCGGGAAGTTCAGACCTACACGTCTCCGCGCGTGGTTGTCCAGCGCCGGACGGCTCCGCGCGTCATTGTCGAGGAACGCGCACCCGTCGTTTCCGAAACAGTCGTGGTTCGCCGGCCGCCTGTCATCGTTGAGCGGCCACCAGTAGTGGTAGCGCCGCCGCCAGTAGTCGTAGAGCCCCGACGAGTCGTAGTCGAGGAAGAATATCCGTTCTATGCGGAACCGAGCGTATATGCGTCCGCTGGGCCGGTTTGGCGTTGGGGGCATCGACGGCATTTCCGGGACGGCTGGTAAAATGAAGTATTGCAACGCCACCCGGCGCGGAGGCGTCGGGCCGGGTTGGCGGCAATCTGTTCATGGTGCCCGTCAATCCGAACGGCGCATCGGCCTGATTGCTGGATCGTGTGAACGGATTGGTCTGTTCCCGACGAGACAGACCCCCAATCCGATCAGTGAGCCAGCTTGAATTGCACGACGTAGACAGCCGCTCCGGCAAAATAGCCGAGCAGCGCGAGCCACGCGATCCGGCGCATGTACCAGAGGAATTCGATCTTCTCGATACCCATTGCCGCAACGCCAGCCGGCGATCCGATGATCAGAATCGAGCCGCCCGTTCCCGCACAATAGGCCATGAACTCCCAAAGAAAGGCGTCGGTCGGATACTTCGCAACGGATACATTCCCATCGAAGCCGCCACCAACGGCACGTTATCCACGATGGCGCTGAACAAACCAAGCAGCAGCACGATTACGCCCTGACGCCCAATTGACCGATCCAGCCAAGCAGCCAGTGATTCGAGAATTTTGGCGTGCTCTAACGTTGCCACGGCTAGCAGAATACCGACGAAGAATAGTAGCGAGCTATGGTCAATACGACTCAGCGCATGCGCGAGTGTCAGTCTCTCCCGTTCGTCGGGCGGCTTGCTCTTGTGCAGCATCTCGCTGACAACCCACAGGATTCCTAGCCCGAACAGAATGCCCATGAATGGCGGCAAATGCGTGAGCTGCTTGAAGATCGGCACCAACACCAGAACGCCGAGCCCCGCTGCAAGCATAGTGTTACGCTCGAATGCCGGGAATTCGGAAGAGTCGGAAACGCTCACCCCAGCCCTAAATGCTTTAGTCCTGAACGCGGAGGTCACGATAAGAAGAGGAACCAGCAAGTTCACAACGGAAGCGGCAAACAATCCTTTGATGATCCCCAGCGCAGTCACTTGGCCGCCGATCCACAGCATCGTGGTGGTAACGTCGCCCATAGGTGACCACGCTCCGCCCGCATTAGCGGCGATCACGATCACAGAGACAAATAGTAGCCGATCATCGCCGCGGTCGAGCAGCTTTCGGATCAGCGAAACCATGACGATGGTTGTGGTGAGATTGTCCAGAAGGGCGCTTAATACGAACGTCACCCACGACACGATCCACAACAAACCTGTCATCCCCTGCGTGCGGATGCGGGAAGTGATTACCGAAAAGCCATCATGGGCATCGATCATCTCCACGATGGTCATCGCGCCTAGCAGAAAAAAGGTGATCCGCGCTGTCGCGGTGATACTCTCGTCCAACTCATGCCCAGCGCGAGCCTGATCGCCAATCGCTAGCGCGTAGACCGTCCACAACAGGCCAGCGCCGAAGAGAGCGGATGCCGATTTGCTGATTTTGATCGGGGTGCTCTAGCGCAACCGTCGCGTAGAGAGCGATAAAGATTAGGGCCAGCGCGACGACCAAGAGAGGACCTTGAGCGAGAAGGGATGGACGCAGCCTTATGCGCCTCAGCGATGAGTCTGGCTATGCGACGACCTGTCCCGCGGTTCCGTGTGAGGGTGCGCCACAGTGGCTTACCAACCGCTATGACTGCAAACCGATCCAGCGCGGACGCTCAGTTTTCAAAGCGCTAATGATCGGAAAGTCGGCCCCTAGCGCCCGGCATCAATCCGAAGCGACGACTCGTTCGGCCGCGCGTCGGGCTTTTTTTCTCGTTTTGCTAACCGTTGCCTTTGCTATCTGGTCCGCCTTGGCTCGCTTTTCGCATTTCTCGCGAATATCTTGCAGCTCTTCGTCAGTCAGGTGTTCGATTCCAACAAGGGAATTGCGTGCTGCACCGACGCGTATCAATTCGTCTAGCTTCACCTGAATGGCTGCGCTATCCCGATTTTGGGAATTCTGAATCAAGAAGACCATCAGGAAGGTAACGATGGTGGTCCCTGTATTGATGACCAACTGCCAAGTATCCGAAAAACCGAACAAGGGTCCAGTCACCGCCCAAACCAGCACCACCAGTGCCGCCAGAATGAACGTACTTGCGTGCCCGGCAGCAAGGGATGTGCGGTTTGCTACGACGCCAAAGAGCTTGGCGACTTTGCTTGGCTCGCTTCGATCTTCGATCGGCGGATCTTGCGGAAAATTGTCAGGCACGTCAGTCCTAATCAAGCAACTCAATAATCAATGCCGCAGGGCTTAGAGAAGTTCCAACACTAATCGGAATAGGCAGAGCATTCGACCCTTTGGCGACCTCGAGCTATTCTCGTCGCACGCACCCTATTGCAACATTTGGATTGACCATGATCACAACCAGCTTACGAGGCGAGCTGAAAGAGCAAGTCCCGGTACGTGAACGCTGGTGTCCTGAGCACAGAAAAGAGCAGCCTTCAGGACGTAGGAAAGCCTGCTAGCGCGCAGTGTTTTTCTTTTCTCAATGGATTGAGCTGCCTGCGATAAATGGCGCCGACCTTTATCGCTTCGATTTCGCTTTTTTCACAACCTTCTTGGCGTGCTTCTTCGCTGCAGGCTTTTGTTTAGCTGATGCCTTTGTCTTCTTCCTAGCTGCTTTTGCGCCGCCGGGTGTTTGGATTTAGCGCGAGCCTTTCGTTTTCGCGCCGGGGCGCCAAAGAGTGGCGCCGGCATGGCCGCAGCATCCGTTGCTTCAGGGACGTAGACCTGCTCGTTCGTGGTGGCCGCAACCTCCTTGTCTTTTTCCTCTGCAGTAGGCGCCATCGCACAGCCCATCTTTCCGACCACCTCTGCCACCGTATCCTTAAACTTATCGATTACTGATTTTTCCTTGTCATCCATGACAGTGCTCCATTAGGTGGTTAAACCGATAGAGGTATGGTGTCCTCCCACTATGGCGGATTGACTAATCCGGGGCGGAAGGTTGGCATCAGGCTTTCGGGGAGGCGCGATGCTGCGCAAAGCAGCGCGCCGAGAGGCGGTGATAAGCCATGTTCGTGACGCTTGTCGCATTTCTCTGCGAAGCCTCTTCGGGACCTACAGGCCGTTGCGTCGAAGAAATTGTTACCGATACCTCACTAAGTAACATCACTTTCCAAAGCTGCATGATTGATGGTCAGATCGGGATCGCGCAATGGATGTCCGAACACCCAATCTATCGGGCCGGTTGGACTCTCCGGCGTTATAAATGTGTACTTGCCCCTACTTCCGAAGGTCACCGGCTGACGCAAACACCCCCTACCGAGCGCGACCGGCCTGACGAGCTGCAGTCCCCAGATGGCCACGCGTAGCGGCGCTGACGTTTTTGTCTGAGTAAGTTGCGCGAGGCGGCCTTTTTCCTTGCTCTGTTGTTTGACCTATCGAACTGCGAGTCGCATTCCAAAGCCTGCGAATGAAACGCATCGATTTGAATGGCAAGTCTATAGAGGAACTTTGGGCGCTTCACGAGGAAATCGCCTCGATCCTGACTGCAAAATTGCAGGCGGAGAAGCTGAAGCTCGAAACGCGGCTCGACGAAATACAAAGAAAAGTTTCGAACGCCCCTCGTCGTGCTTACCCCAAGGTTTATCCGAGATTTCGAAATCCCTACCCGCCCCATCAGACCTGGTCGGGTCGTGGCTTACAACCTGGATGGGTGCGCATATTGCTTGCACGAGGGAAATCTTTAAACGACTTGCGGATTGATCCGAGTGCTGAAGAGCAATGAGCATCACCAAGGGGAAGGAGCTAGGCATCGATCTTGGCGAGCGCTGGCTTGTCGCTTCCGATTATCGGCCAACTGCTCGGCCACACCCAACCGGCGACAACGGCGCGCTACGCGCATTTGTTCGATGATCCGCTGCGCGCAGCCACGGAAAGGGTAGGGGCCCTTGTCGACTCCGGCAAGAAGCCATCAGCTAAGCTTGTTGATCTCAGCGGGAGGCGTTGAAGGTGGATGCCAAAGACGCGATCGCAATCCCGGCAGCCGCTGAGCATGCGCTTGAGATAGCCCGCATCGAATTCTACGAGACCGGTGATCCCTTGTTGCCATGGCACGCCTGTGGATTGCCGTCCGCAAAAGTCGAGGTGCTGCAATGGGTGCTTGAATATTTTTCACATCATGCACAGCACATCAACAGGATCGTAAAAGAAGGCAAGCCGAGCGAAGCTAAGGAGACTGGAAAAGCTCTCGGCTTTGCTGCGGACAGCAAGGCGGCACAAGTGCCGGTGCGCGCGCACGAAACAAGTTGCGGGATTGGCACATAGCTGTCCGAATGCAAGAAGAGCTGTTGAAGGACATCGGTATAGATGCCGCCGCCATGATTGCGGCAGGCTGCTTCAAGCTGACCGCGGTCGGTGAGGGCTTTTTGCTGGGCGCAAAGCCACGCAGCTACCTGACCACCGAAACC
>JBKPQI010000085.1:0-8460 GCA_046733975.1 Verrucomicrobiota bacterium | reverse complement strand
GAACTATTCACCGAGGTCCAGAATGCGCGGATCTATAACGAAATACTGCTCCAGAATTTAACCACTGGAGTAGTTGCCGCCGATGCCGACGGCCATATCACAGTATTTAATCAGGAAGCGGCGCAGATCGCTGGTCTGAATGGCAATGGGGCCGAACGAAGAATTAATGATCTGCCATCCCCGTTGCGCGAAATTATTCAGACTACATTGACCTCTGGTGAGCGCCAGGAAGATCGGGAAGTAGAATTGCCCGCAGGCACCTTCGTTCGCGCGAGTAGCGCCATCTTTCGTGGACAAGGCGGCGAACTCTTAGGCGCACTAATGGTGGTGACCGATATCACGGCCGTGAAACGTCTCGAGCTGCAAATTCGGCGCAGCGATCGCCTGGCCAGCCTGGGAACTCTTTCGGCCGGAATGGCGCATGAAATCAAAAATCCCCTCGTTTCGATCAAAACCTTTGCCCAATTGCTGCCGGAGCGTTATCACGAATCGGATTTTCGCGAAACGTTTTCAGGTCTCATCGTCCATGAAATCGATCGCATCGACTCCCTGGTAAACCAGCTGCTGCGATTCGCCCGGCCGGCCAAGCCGCTACTGCGTCCGATGCACGTGCACGAATTACTGGAGAAAACTCTCCGACTTGTGCAACATCGGCTGTATCAAAAAGAGATCAAAGTCACCCGCAAGTGGGAAGCGCCGGTCGATACGATTCGGGCTGACGGTGATCAAATGGAGCAGGTTTTCTTGAATTTCTTCCTGAACGCAATGGATGCCATGAAACGCGGGGGTGAACTGACGGTTTCGACCGAAACCCGCAGTGGCGAGTCTCTTGTTACTCATCTTCTCCCGGAGGACGGCGAGGCTAACGAAGCGCTAAATATTTCCATTTGCGATACGGGGGAAGGAATCAAAAAAGAGGATATCCCGCGCGTATTCGATCCGTTTTTCACCACCAAGGATTTTGGCACCGGTCTGGGTCTTTCCGTCGTCCACGGAATTATCGAGGAACACGGCGGCCAAATCGAAGTAGAAAGCGAACTGGAGAAGGGAACCTCTTTCCACATCTTTTTACCGTTGGTCCGCTTTGATCAGAAGGTAGCCGCGGCATGAGTGCCTCTTCTGTTTGCATTCTCTACACCCAGGACCCCGAGTTGGCGCGTCGTGCCAAGGCCTACCTTCGTTCCATGGCCCTGGTCCGTCACGTCAGCGATCCCAATCGCCTGGAAGCGGTGCTGGAGCAAAATTCGCCTGCAGTCGTCTTAATGGATCTCCGCGCGAAAGAATGCAGGGAGCTTCTCGAACTCTTCGAACACGATTGGGCCGAGTCGTTGGTCATCGCACTGGGCGCCCCTCGTTCCGAACCCCTGCGCGAGGCCGAGCAATCCGGCATTTACGCGGCGGAAGATTTGCAACTCGATCGCCATCGTTTTCAAACACTCGTCGGACGTGCTTTTGATCACCTGCAGCTGATGCAGCAGAATCGCGACCTGCGCGAGCAATCGCAGCAAGCTTTGCCTGCGGAATTGCCACGCCGCGGCGAGACCGTGATGGGGCGGAGTCAGGCGGCCTCGCCCTCCTTGCTCCGGTTTCCCAGAGTGTTCCGCCGTCTCGATAACGTGGAAGCATTGCTGGCCAGCGTGGTGGAAGGAGTGGCAGATGCCGCCGGCGTGACGCGCGTAGGCATTTTCTCGAAGATTCGGCAAGGCGACCGCTATCGCCTTCGGGCCGGACTGCGTTGTTTACCCGAGACTAACGAGATCGAGTACACAGAGCGCGATCCACTGGTGCGCTGGTTCGAATTGCATGGCCATCTTATTTCTCGCTCCAACCTGGCGCATATTGCCTCGCAGAATCAGCGGCCGCTTTTGCGTCGTGCTCTCGATGCCTACGGCGCGGAGGCGATTGTTCCACTTTACGCCCGCGGAGAGATTATTGGCTGGCTCTTTTTCGGCCATCGCATCACGGGCTTGCCCTTTGAGTACAGCGATTTGGAAGGGTTGATGGTGCTGGCTGAGCATGTCTCCACCGTTCTCGAGAACGCGCTTCTCTACGAAGACGTCACCCTGCAAAAAACTCTGGCGGAAACATTATTGAAATCGATCCCACCTGGCATCGTCGCCATCGATGAAGAAGGAATCGTGCGGTGGTTTAATCCCCCTGCGGAATTGATCCTCGGCGTCAAAACTGCCGATGTGCTCAATCGTCCCGTCGAAGCCGCCGGCCGAAAGCTGGCCGGCATGTTGCACGAAACGCTCGAGACGAAGCCGAATCTGCCACCTCGACAATGGATCGATCCCAACACCCGGCGGTCACTTTCGGTCGAAACTCGGCGCCTCCTCGATCAGCACACTCCACTCGGCGCCGTCGCCGTTATTCACGATTTGACCGCGGAGGAAAATTTGCGGCAAAAGCAGGACCTGGTTGATCGCGCCGCTTTCTGGACCGATTTGGCGGCGAGCATGTCGCACGAAATTCGCAACCCGTTGGTTGCAATTAAAACTTTTGCGCAGCTGCTGCCTGAACGTTTCGACGACCCGGAGTTTCGTAAGAATTTTAACCAGATCGTGGTTCAGGAGATCGATCGGCTCGATAAGATCATCAGCCAGATCAATTCCTTCGCGCATCCGGCTGAGTTAAAATTGCGCCCGCTCGATATTCGCAATCCATTGAAGCGCGGACTTGAAATTGCCCGCAGCAGGTTCCGGGTTAACGGCGGCGTGGATGTCGAAACCGAAGTGCCACCTAATCTACCGAAAATCCTCGGCGACGAGAGCGCGCTGGCGGAAGCAGTGGCGCATCTGGTGGCGAACGCGGCCGAAGCAGTTACGGAGCAAAAGAAGCCGAAGATCACGCTTTCGGCCAAACCGATTCGCGAAGGAGGTCGTGCTAGCGCTGTGCTCGTGACGGTACAGGACAACGGACGCGGGATCGCGCCGGAGATGCGCGATAAAGTTTTTTCGCCGTTCTGTACCACCAAAGCGCGCGGTATGGGATTGGGTCTGCCAATCGTCAAACGCACCGTGTTCGATCACAACGGCCGCGTTGATATCGACACCAGCGACAGCGGGACGGCAGTCAGCATTGCCCTGCCGGCAACAATTAACGGCGATTAACGCCTGATGCTGGAGGGCGCCACGTGGTCGGGCGTCCAAAATTTTCGGGACGCGGCCCGTCTCCGGCCCGCAACGGCGCCGCAGGCAGCGCATCTCCCTCCACAATTTATCTTTTGTTCCGATCTTTTGCGTTCATGTTCACTTGAATAGGCGTCGTCCGACTCTTATTGATTGCCATGAATGATTCGCTGGAGGCGAAATCCGTCGCCGAACTGAAAACAAATTTGCGGGGCCGTGTCATCGAGCCGCAGGATGCGGACTATGATGATGCTCGCACAGTCTATAACGCGATGATCGACAAAAAACCGCGCCTGATCGCGCGGTGCGCCGATGTAGCTGACGTCATTTATGCGGTGAACTTTGCCCGAAACAATGGCCTTCTGCTCGCTATTCGAAGCGGCGGACATAATGGTGGTGGCCTGGGAATTTGTGACGACGGATTAGTCATTGATCTCAGTCTGATCAAGTATACGCGAGTTGATCCGAATGCGCGCACCGTCACGGTAGGTGGCGGCTGCACCTGGGGCGACGTGGATCACGCGACGCATATCTTTGGCCTCGCTGCTCCCAGTGGAATTATTTCAACGACCGGGGTGGGTGGATTAACTCTCGGTGGCGGAATCGGACATCTGACCCGCAAATGCGGATTAACTATCGACAACCTTGTCTCGGCCGATCTGGTTCTGGCCGATGGAAGGTTTGTCAAAGCGAACACGGAAGAGAACCCTGATTTGTTCTGGGCGATTCGCGGCGGCGGCGGGAATTTTGGCGTAGTAACTTCGTTTACCTTCAGACTGCATCCGATCGATACCGTCTATGCCGGACCAATGTTGTACGAACTAAATGAGGCGACTGAAGTCATGCGATGGTATCGCCAATTTATCAAATCGGCGGCGGAGGATTTGAACGGCTGGTTTGCGTTTATGACGGTTCCGCCGGGGCCTCCGTTTCCGGAGGATCTTCACCTTAAGAAGATGTGCGGCATTGTGTGGACGTGGGCTGGCGACCAGTCGAAAGCGGAAGAGACGTTCAAGCCGATTCGGGCTTTTAAAAAACCCGCGCTGGATTTAGTTGGGCCACTGCCGCAGCCGGTTTTGCAAGGGATGTTCGATGGCCTCTACCCGCCCGGCCTGCAGTGGTATTGGCGCGCCGATTTTGTGAGAGAACTCAGCGACGAAGCGATCGCGGAGCATGTTCAGTTCGCCGAGGCCCTGCCTTCGATGCATTCCACCATGCATCTTTACCCGATCAACGGAGCCGCGGCCCGGGTCGGCAAAGACGAAACGGCGTGGAATTACCGGGATGCGACCTGGTCGCAGGTTATGGTGGGCGTCGATCCCGATCCCGCGAACAACGAGAAAACGATTTCCTGGACGAAACGATATTGGGATGCGCTTCATCCATATTCGGCCGGTGGTGCGTATGTGAATTTCATGATGGATGAAGGTGAAGAGCGGGTGAAAGCAACCTACGGTGATAACTACAAGCGACTGGTTGAGATTAAAAATAAATACGACCCCGGAAATCTTTTTCGCGTAAACCAGAATATCAGGCCGAGCAAAGGTAAATCAAAGAACAAGTAGGTCGAGTTACGTCTAATTGTCGTTAGATCATGAATGCTGAAACGCTAAGATCCCTGCAGGCGCCATTAAAGGATAAATACCGCCAGCAGCCTGAAAGTGCGCAGATTACTCTGCGCGCTGAAGGTCGTCTCAGTAAAGATGTGACGTGCGAAATTGAAAACGGCACAGGACTGGTCACAGCCGGACTGCATCCTGCGACGGGTGGCGATGGTTCGGCGGCGTGTTCAGGCGATATGCTTCTGCAAGCGCTGGTCGGTTGCGCTGGTGTAACCTTGAATGCAGTAGCGACCGCTTTGGGAATTCAGTTTCGGGATGCGAAAGTTCGCGCCGAAGGCGATCTCGATTTCCGCGGTACTCTCGGAGTATCGAAAGATGTGCCGGTCGGTTTTGAGCGAATTCGATTGCGATTCGATCTTGATACGGACGCAACCGCCGAGCAGGTCGCGACCTTGATTCGGTTGACTGAGCGTTACTGTGTGGTTTACCAGACGTTGAACCAACCGCCTAAGATCGACGTTGAGTCTCAGCCTGGCTCGGAATAAGTTGCCGCCCCGTTTTATGCCAACATACATCGACATCCACGAAGTTCCCGGCGGCGTTTCCGCTGCCGACGTGGCTAAGGCTCACAATCACGATGTCAGAGTTCAGGGCAAATATGGCGTCCATTACCACAAGTATTGGGTGAATGAGAAGGCTGGTAAGATCTTTTGTCTTTGCGAGGCTCCGAATGCAGAAGCGGCCATGCAGGTCCATCGGGAAGCACACGGCTTGATGGCGGAGAAAATTATCCAAGTTGAGCCTGACGTTGCTGATTTGTTTCTCGGCGGGAGCCAGGTAAACGAAGCCGGCGCGGTGGTGATGCCGGGAGATAAGGCGGATACCCCGGACCCGGGAATCCGAACTGTGTTATTCACCGACATCGTCGAGTCAACCTCACTTACACAAAAGTTAGGCGATGAAGTCGCAATGGAGCTCTTACGCATCCATGACACGGTAGTGCGCGATGCGCTGAAGGCATCGAACGGACGCGAAGTGAAACATACCGGCGATGGCATCATGTCATCCTTTATCTCGGCGGTAGCAGCCGTTCGTTGTGCTGCTCAAATCCAACGCGAATTGGCGCAACGCGCGCGCGAGGAAACTAATCATTCACTCAAGGTGCGAATCGGAGGAGCAGCGGGGGAACCGGTCGAACGCGGAAGTGATATTTTCGGAACGACTGTTCAATTGGCGGCGCGTTTGTGTTCTCACGCCGAACCTGAGCAAATCGTAGTCTCAAGTGTAGTAGCCGACCTTTGCATCGGAAAAGGTTTAACGTTTCGCCCACTCGGCGAGGTCTCGCTCAAGGGCTTCGACCGGCCAGTGAACGTTCACTCGGTGGAATGGTCGAGCTGAGCGCGCTGAAGCGATCGTGCGCGTTCCTAATTCCCGTTAATCCCACCTCATCCGGATCTTCAAGTGAGCATTTGCATGGTCCATATGGAACATTCAAATGTTAACTAACGTCCGATTCAGTTCAGCTGTCGGTAGTGCGTTTCTCCATTACTACCAGGGCGATTCCGCCGAGAATGGCAACAGATGCGAGCAGAAGACGCAATGTAATTGATTCGGTCAAAAAGATGATGCCGCCGACCGCGGCAAGGACAGGCACGCTGAGCTGAACGGTCGCGGCAGCGGTAGCTCTCAGGTCAGGCAGTGCGGTGTACCAAATCACGTAACCAATCCCGGAAGCGATCGCACCTGACACGACCGCATAAATGGCGCCGGCGGTATCAAACTTCAGCCAAGGCAGGAGCGCGAGACTGAAGAGTGCTGCGAAGATGACGGCGCGCCAGAAGTTGCCGGCGGTAATACTGAGAGGATCACCGGCGCCTTTCCCCCGAAGCGAATAGATGCCCCACGCCACGCCAGCTCCTATCATTAAAAAAGCGCTACCGATTGGTGGAGCAGAGAGTCCCGGAAGGACAAGCGCCACCAGACCGCTCAGCGCGATCGCCAGCCCGAACCACTGCCGCTGCTGCAATCGTTCCCCTTGATGTAGTCCCCAAATGATCATTGTGGCTTGGACCGCACCAAAAAGGAGCAATGCGCCTGTGCCAGCGGAAAGGCCCGTATATGCGAAGGAGAAAGCAGCTGCATAACCAAACAGGGCGAGAGCGGAAGTCCAGTTACCGGCGCTGATCCGGCCTGTTTTGCGCATGCTAAGAATCAGCCAGAGCGCAAGGGCGCCAGATAAGATGCGAATAAAGGTAAAGGTCCCGGCGTCGATGGTGGTTCGCTTCAGCGCCAACCGGCAGAGCAGCGAATTACTAGCGAACGCGATCATCGCCAGCAGCGTCAGAATGACAACCCGCATCGTTTAACCATCCGCGAACAGTCGTTTTCGCCAAGCAAGAGCGTCGCAGCTAAACAAGTGACGTCCGGAGCGAAGGCATGTGCTTTGCTCCAACGATCCCCGTGAATCGACCGGTGGCTCTTCTGGCAATTGCGAGCGCTCTCGTTGTCCCCGCGGTTCACTCGCTGACCCGGTCGGATCCGGGCCATAAATCGACCCTCGATCTCATCTCCGATCCCTATCGCCTGGATAAAACTTACCGTTCGATGGAAGGTCCATGGTCCATCCAGCGTGGAATCCACCTTGGTGCGGGGGAAAAATCGGGCGTACAATGGCTAACTGGGCTAGAAGCCGAAATCATTGACGCGACAGAAGATACGAGCGTTTCCCAGGAATTTTTTTGTCATTCCAACCTTACCTTTGCCGAGGGCAGCGGTGATCCCTCTAAGTATAATCAGGAAATGGGCGGTAAGACGCATCTGGACTGGCGGCTTTTTACTCTCGTTCCCGGGCGGCTTTCGATCGATCTTCCGCCAGGATTCGGTGTGCCCATTCCAGCCGATGCGCCTCTCGATTATGTCACCATGTCGCTGAATCTGAACGAGCGGAATCGCGTCGTGAACGTTCGCATGAAGACGAAGGTGCACAGCATCGGCGCCGATCAACCAGATGCGCCGACAAAGGCGTTGTTTCGCCGTGCGCTGTACGTGGTTCAGCCAAACGCGATGTCAACCAAAGGCCCGGCGTGCTCCGCGAAACCTGGAATGCACATGGGAGCCGGGTGTGGAGAAATGACCAAGATCAGCGTAACAGAATCGCCGTCGAGCAAACCTGGCGCGGGTTTGACCAATCATTGGGGTGTTCCGCCTGGTCACCATATCTACACCACAGAGATTACGCCGCAATTGAACCTGCCTTTCGATACCACCATTCATTACGCCACGATCCACGTGCATCCGTATGCGCGGGGAATGGAATTGCGAGACATGACAACCGGCAAGACGATCTTCCGGTTGAATTCGCGGGATTGGCCCGATCGAGTCGGCGTGGCCTATGTCGAAGAATTCAAGTCGATCGAGGGCATTACGATTCAACGTGATCATCGCTACGAGCTATCGGCAGAATATGACAATACCTCAGATGTCGATACGGATGCGATGGCGATCCTCTATCTTTATTTCCTGGAAAACGATCTGAGCTGAGATCTAGCAAGCGGTCATCCTGAGCGTAAGTCGAGAGGGATCCCGTGACGAAACCTTCAAGGTGACGCAACGGCATCCCTCGACTTGCGCTCGGATGACGGCGTCTGGAATTGCTACAAGTAGCCAAGAATTGCTTTTCGCCTCGGTTTTCCCATTTTAGTTTCGCCCAATACCACCGAGAATCGAAGGAGACATCATGAAAGCTATGGTCGCGAACGAAGAACAAT
>JBKPQI010000084.1:0-7916 GCA_046733975.1 Verrucomicrobiota bacterium | reverse complement strand
CGGCTCCGTAGTTTCGTTTCGTAGGTTTGTCTGATTGCGCGTTCGCCCGGTTCCAGCCGGGCGAACGCATTTTCCGGTGGGGCGTTCATTGCACCTCCCGTCGTTGCACCGCGTCTCAAGAAACGCGTCGTCGGGGTGCGCGGCTCGCCCTTATCCGGGGTTGAATGGCTCTCGGTTCTATGCCGATTGGCGAATGCGACGACGTTCGCTGCCGCGCTCGCCGGTGGGATGTCCCAACACGCGCGGCATCTTCGGGATGGACTAACTCGCAGTTCGCTCGGCTGTTTGGGGAAAGTGGTAAATCATGCAGCCAATTATCCAGTTCCTCTACCGTTACTGCTGCAATCGCGCGGTCGCCAAAGTTCCGGCTGAAATGCGACAGGCGTAACTCCAGGTCATCAATGTACTCGGACGAGAGGCCGTCCCCTCGCTTTGCCTCGACTACTTCGGCTGGGAGTCGGGTCACCATAGTCTTACAGCGCCGGACACGCTCCTTTTCCGTATTCGGCCAGGGTCCTCTGCGCGGTGATAAAGTCCGACATCTCGCGCTGAGACAGTCCAATGGCTTCGCGACTGTGGCGCTCAAGCAGCGTCTTTTGCCGCAAGCACTCTGCGTCAGCCCCGGCACGGGTCCTGAAAAACTTGCGTCCACGGCTGAAAGCACGAAGATCGAGTTGAAATTTATACTTTAGTGAATGGCGATAGGGTCGAACGGCTATGACTGCTTTTTCACGGCCGAAATCGTGTCATATCGTCAATATAATGTCACCGGTAAATTTTGTGATGTTACGTTACGGGTAGTTGGAGCTATATGCCGGCGTGGCGGAATTGGCAGACGCGCTGGACTCAAAATCCAGTGATCGCGAGATCGTGTGGGTTCGATCCCCTCCGCCGGCACATTCGAAGTTAGAAGATAGCAGAGCAGATCGTATATAGGCTGATCTTTACTGGTCATTCCATGCGCCTTTCTGCTCGCTCGTCTACATTCGGTGTTCGATCTTCGGCGTTTGATGTTTCTTCTCATGTCACTCACTTCAAATACCTGGCATAACCAGCGAACACGCTTAGTTCAGGACCGATGCTGCCTCGATCGATACGTCGATCCTTTGGAACGCTCTTCATCCTTGCCCCTCCTCTCCTGATCTCCGTCCTCATCTTTAAGAACGGCGTCGATTTTCCGGTTCTCGATGCATGGGGCGGGACCCGGTCCGCTCTTTGAAAAAATGGCGGACGGCACCCTCGGATTTGCCGATTTTTATGAGCAGCACAATAAACACCGGATCTTTTTTCCGCGCCTGATTTCCTTCTTCCTCGGTCGGCTAACCCATTGGGATGTCCGCGCGGAGCTCTGGGTCATTTGGTCGCTCACGCTGATCTGCCTTTTCAATATCTGGCAAATCGCGAGCGAAGTGTGTGCTGCGTTTTTGCAAGGCCAGGTCGGAGAAGAACAGCTCGTCGCACAGTCTCTCGCGGCGCCAGAGACGAAAGCTACTCCGCCAGTGCGGTCGAAGGCTGACAGTGCTGAACTCAAACGATTCTGGCTGTTGTTTGCTGCAAGTGCCCTTCTTTTCAGCCCGCAGAGCGTGGCGAACTTTCTTTTGGGATTTCAAATTGGATTCCTGCTCCCGCTCGCCTGTATCACCGCGTGCATTTGGCATCGGCTACTGGAGGCCGCCGTTAGCCAGCTCAAAGCTCGTTAGTGATATTGCGAGCGCAGGAGATGAGCGCGCTTCGGGTTTATTCCAGTTCGACTTGGGAGAACCCGGATGGATTAACGGAAGCGGGAGAGCTTTTTTGTCGAATGAGCAACGCCCGGCCGACGCTGTTCTCGTCACATACGATGACGCGGCCGGGCGCGGAAGACCGCGGATCTGCGCCATCACTCCGGCTGTAGCGTCTATCTCAGCGGGAATCAGAACGAGATCCGCTGAGGACAGCGGACGCTACAACACTTGTCTTCATTGGGCGATGGGCGTTGTGACTGCAGCGAAGTTGCGTCGTCCGAGTTTCGCTAACCAGACACGATATAGCCTTCTTCCCCATGCAGATTGATATCCAGACCCTGGCGCTCAATTTCGGGCGCGATCCGCAGCCCGATCGTTGACCGCACCACTAGTGCAATGATTGAGGTCCCAATCAAAGCCAGCGCGATCGTAATGGCCATCGCTTTCAGTTGTTCCAACCACAGCATGTGTCCGACAATTCTCGCCAGCCCGTTCTCCGTGGCAGCGGGGCCGGTCAGATTCGAATTGGCGGACGCCGTCGCGAGCAAACCGGTGAGAAACGCCCCCAACGTCCCGCCCACCGCATGCACCCCAAAAGTGTCGAGCGCGTCATCGTAATGAAACCATGATTTTAATTTCGTACACGCAAAAAATGGCACTGCACCGGCGAGCACACCGATAATAACTGCGCCGTTTGCATCGACGAATCCGCAGGCGGGCGTGATGACAACAAGTCCCCCAACTGCGCCCGAACAGAAACCGAGCACACTTGGTTTTCCGCGCAGCACCCATTCCAGCGTCGCCCACGCGAAAGATGCAATCGCGGTCGCCAGGGTTGTTGTCATAAAGGCATTGGCTGCGATGCCATCGGCCCCAAACGCGCTACCAGCATTGAATCCGTACCAACCGACCCAAAGCATTCCAGTACCGACCATGCAAAGGACCATGGAATGCGGCGCCATGATTTCTTTGCGAAAACCAAGCCGCGGCCCCAGGAAAAGGCAAAGAAGCAGGGCCGACCAACCGCTGGACATGTGGACAACGGTGCCGCCGGCAAAATCGATCGCGCGAATCTTTGCACTGCCGTTCCAGACGCCATTCATCATGCCGTCGATTCCCCAGACCATGTGGGCTAACGGGAAATAGACGAAAAACATCCAGAGCGCCACGATTGCCATGACCGCGGAAAACTTCATTCGCTCCGCCACCGACCCGATGATGAGGGCCGGGGTGATGATAGCAAACATGAGCTGATAGATGGCGAAAACATTCTGCGAAACCCAATAGGAATAGTCCGTGTTTGGCGCGGAAGTGACACCGCGCAGAAAGGCAAACCTTGCGCTGCCGAAAATTGGCGAGCCTGGCGCGAACACGAGCGAGTAGCCAATGGCCCACCACAAAATGGTGACCACGCCGGCAATGCCGAGACACTGGGCAAGAACGGAGAGGACATTCTTTTGCCGGACCAATCCGCCATAGAAAAGAGCGAGCCCGGGCAGCGTCATGAAAAGGACCAGAAGCGCGGAGGTCATGAGCCAGGCATTGTGCCCGGGCCCCGGGCCGGGGATATGAGAACTGACCTGCGCATTCACTCCATCCGCAGCGCGGGCTGCATTGTTGATGTAGGCCTCAAGATCAGAGACGCGCTGTTCGAGCGACGGAGATGCAGCGGGCGATGGCGTCTGCGCACCGATCTTCGGCACCACTGAGAGCGCAATCACGATCGACAAAACAACGCACGTCATCCCGAGCGCAGTCGAGGAGCCCCGTGATGCAAGCAGCTTAAAGGTGTCCCCGCGGGATCCCTCGGCTGACGCTCGGGATGACAGTGTTTTCATTTCTGAAATGGCTTTGGCACGCGAACGCCCAGTATTGACAGTCGAATCCGGCTTTGGTCAACCTTGACGGAACGAAATGAACGAGCCGATCAGTCAGATCAAGGATACGACGGCAAATCCGGCACCGCTCGGGCTGCTCGGATTTGGGATGACGACGGTGCTGCTCAACCTGCACAATGCCGGGTTCTACGAACTGAATAGCATGATTCTGGCAATGGGCATCTGCTACGGCGGCGCCGCCCAGATTATTGCGGGGATCATGGAATGGAAAAAGGGAAACACCTTCGCCACTACTGCCTTTATTTCTTATGGTTTGTTCTGGTTCTCACTCGTCGTTCTGATCGTGGTTCCGAAAATCGGGTGGGGCAGCCCCACCGACAATACCGCTATGGCTGCCTACCTCGCGATGTGGGGATTGTTCACCGCGGTCATGTTTGTCGGCACGCTACGGCTACATGTCGCGGGGCAGGTCGTCTTCGGCTCGTTAACTGTGCTGTTCTTTTTGCTCGCGATCGGCGACTTCACCGCCGCGAGTCCGGGCTTTAAACATTTCACCGGCTACGAAGGAATTTTTTGCGGATTTTCCGCCATTTACGCTGGCCTCGCTCAGGTGCTGAACGAGTTATTTGGCAGAGTCGTCCTGCCTCTCGGGCCGGTGACAAGGTAGGGTGCGATTAGAGCAGTTTGTGAGCCGAGCTGCGACTCGGAACATAGCCTTTCAGTCTGTGCGCCCGGCCGGTTTGCAACCCGCTGCGATGCTCGACAGCGGACAACATGTCCACTGGGTGCATAGAGCACAGCCCTATGTTCCTATTGTAGGCAAAACTCCACCGGAAGCTGGCCAGGCTGGTTAAGGCTCCGGTAGAGTTCTCGTTGCTAGATCAGGACGGTATGGATTTCCCAGGCAGCATGTTCCAGCGGCTGGAAATTGACCTGATCGTAGGAAACATCAGCTGCGCCTTCGTCGTCGGCATCATCCTCATCGTCGATGTCGTTGTCCGATTCCGCGCGCAAATCTTCCGGTGCGACGGCCGGTAAATCCCGCTGCTGCAGCTTCTCGTAACGCTGACGCACTTCCGCCGGCACTTTGTCGAGATCCTCTTTCGTTTCGGCCGGACCGCTGAAGAGTAATTTCCCCTGCGGATCCTTCGCCGTCAGAAATTTCCTGCCGTCTTTACTTTCGATCCGCAGCTCGCCTTTGTCATCGGAAAGGACAATCTGTGCCTTGTTCAAATCGATCGTGGTTCGTTGCAGCGCACCGTTGTTGCGCGTGATGCTGCGAATGCGTTCTACGTTCCGCCGCGCTTCATCGGTGGCGCGCCGCGCCTCCTCCCGCGCCCGCACCACGGCGTCATGAATCATTCCGCGCTGCTCGTCGCCCAGTTGTTCCTTCAGATTTGCCATGCGTTCTTTCAATTCATCCATGTTGCCGACATCTCCCAGGTCGAAATTCCAATCCCGACCCATGTGCCGCATTCCTGCGTGGCGCCGCGGAACATCTTTCTTCGCCAGTTTCACCGTAATCTTTTGTTCCTGGCCTTTGCGCAGAACAGTCAGCGTCACGTTTGTTCCTTCCGAATAACTCCGGACCAATTTGGAGAGTTGTCCAGGATCCGTTAGAATTTGATCGTTCAACATCTTGATCACGTCGTTCTGTTGCACGCCTGCGGTTGCGGCCGGTCCCTCCGGTACGACATAATCGACGACCAGACCGAAGCCTTTCGGTAATCCGAGTTGATCGCAGAGCACGCCTGGAACTTCCGACGTTTCGACGCCGAGGAAGGTAACCGGAACCTTTGGAGTCCGATCTTCGCGATCTCGTGGCGGCTGCGGACCGATCGGCGGGCTCGGCGGAGTCGGCGGCTGTGGCGGTGGTTGGCTGAATGCCGTCAGCGGCATGAGGCTAACGACGATTAGGATGATGGTTTTCATTTTCATATTTGATGTGTTTGCTGGTTAAATTTCGATAAACACGGCTACGCTGGGATAGAGGGACACGAAGGTGGACCGGCCGCTCCGCCGGACGATGAGGAAGCAAGGGCGGCTTCGCCGCCACGACATTAACGTCGAGCAAGGGACCGCTCGATCCACCTTTCTGTGTGCGAGACCCATTTTATAGGGCGCATTCATTGCCCTGAAACCGGAATGAGCGTGACCTCTTCCGCCGGATAAGAAACAGCCAGCTGCGCGCCCGTTTCCCGATCGCGCCAGCGCAACGTCTCGCGTTTGGTCGTCCAGACCCGCCGCGCGGGTTGCTCGGCCCCGCGCGGGAAGATCAGACCCTCGTCGTGTCTCCCGTAAACAACCTGAGTTAATCCAGATGGCTGATAGTTCGGCAGCGCCGGAGCCTTCTGCGACAACGTGGGCGTAGCTGTGGCTAGCGTCGTCTGATTTGCTTTGTCGGTCGGCCGGAAATCAATGCGCGCGAGAATCAGAAGAGTGGCTGCCGCTGCCAACCCGAGACCCAACGCAATCCAGTTAATTCGAAAGTCCGAGCCGGACCGGCGTGATTCGGGGCGAATAATATTATCGCGCTCGGCGTGAGCATCGAGCAGCGCGCGCTCGATCTTCGACATGAGCTCGCCCGAAGGCTGCGCCGGCCGCAACTTCCGTAATTCGCTCTCGAGCTCAGAAAAATCGTTCATATCGTCGAGGCAGAAGCCGCGGCATCGGGCTGATCGTTCGGGCGCAGCGTTTTCTTTAGTGAGGCCAGCCCGTAGCGATAACGCGACGCCGCTGTGTGCTGTGAAATCCCAAGCGCTTCGCCGATCTCCGCAAAAGTAAGTTCGTTCCAAATCTTCATTACCAGCACCTCGCGTTGATCGCGCGGCAAACGATCAAGCGCCGCCACCAGTTCGCGCTGCGAATCATCGAGCTGCTCGAATTGCGGCTGCACCGTCCGCTCGGCCTGCCCAAAAACTTCCACTTCACGCCGGGCTCGCCGGTTATCTTTGCGGATAAGATCGAGGGCCGCCGACCGGACGGCAGCATACAGAAGAGCGCGATTTTTGATGCTGAGATTGCGTCGCCAGAATCTAACGAAAGCGTCCTGCACCACGTCTTCGGCATCGGCCGCACTCCTGACCCATTGACGCGCGAACAACACCAGCCCGGGCGCGAGCTCCGAAAAACAATCTTTCCAATCTTCATGAGTGGCGGCATTCTCCATGACCCTTCACGGTCTTTACTTTTGAGACGCCGCCAACTGCTGAATTTGTCTAAAAGGTTAACCGCGGATTCACGGGTAGCGCGGATACAGATAGGCAGGGGCATCTGCTAAGCACGCGAAACGATGCGCAATCGGGAGGGACACGCGCTCTCCTGTGCCAACTTTTGAGAGGCGCCGGCGCTTCCAGATTTCTTTGCAAGCTAAACGACCGCTATATCTTGCCAGCGGTGCAGCGGACTATGAACATATCCTCCTTCGAACACACCGAGGCTGTAGCGTCAGCTGCCATTAGCCGCACTGGCATTGTAGAGTCCGCAGTCTCCAGCGGATCTTCACCGAGTTATGCGCTGGGGGCAGCGCAGCTACAGCACTCGGCATCACACAACGCCAACCGGCCGTCCGCAGGCGCCTTTTAATTGTGGGCCTCTGCGCCCTGCATTTGAGCGCATCCGCGCAATCTCCTGACACCTCGGCAGCCCGGGAAATCGCGGGGGTCGACAGCGAATATTCTCATTTGTCGATCGTCAAAGGAATGCCGGCGGCGAGCGTGGAAAATTTTGCGGAACACGGAGTCGCCTTCGCCCCCGGAGTGGTGAATGGGAAAAAATACTGGGCCAGCCGCACGAATTTTTCGGGCACTCTGATGTGGCAGCCAATCTTCGCTTTCGCCGCGGCCGCCGCCGACCTGGGCTTCACCACCGGACCATGGGAACTGAAAAAAGGGAACGACCAACCTTCACTTGGCTACGGCCATTACGTCACCATCTGGGCTAAACAAGGCGACGGGAAATGGAAGATTGCGCTTGATGTCGGAACCGAAAATGCGGAGCCGCGCGACCCCCCGCCTAATTTGGAAGTTCTGGCGTCCGACATTGCCGCCGGCACGCGACAACCGGAGGACGTCCGGCGTGAGCTGCAAAACGCCGAACACAAATTTGCGCAGGTCGCGCGTGAGGACAGCGGCACGGCTATAATTAGTTTCGCGACCGACCACATCCGTATTTACCGCGATAAATCCTTTCCCGCTGTTGGATTAGTGGCCGCTCGGCTAATGTTAGAGTCGGAGCACGGGAAAGTAACTTTCGAGTCCGGTGGCTCGATGATGAGTAGCTCAGGCGATCTATATTATTGCTATGGCAATTACTCCGAAGAACGCGGCAACGTCGTCGACCACGGAATCTACGT
>JBKPQI010000083.1:0-7163 GCA_046733975.1 Verrucomicrobiota bacterium | reverse complement strand
GCTCCTGATCGCGATGACGTGGTACGCCTGCAAATACTTCGGCTGTGGGAGGTCCGTTCTGGCGACACTCATCACGGTCACGTGGGCAATGGTTGTTGTCGTTGCCGCGTTCGCGCCGTTCGGCCTCAATCTTAAAGAAATCTACGCACTGCGTTTCGCTCAGACGCCGTGGGGAGAAACGTTCGCCTTGCCCAGAGGGGAAAGCAGTCCCCTGCATCATTTGCTCAACCTTGCTGACCTGACGCTCATCGTATTTGTGCTCGACGTCTCGGTGACGATTTGGAAGCGCGGGAATGGCGCGGCAGCAATTTATGTCGGAGTCGGGATCACCGGCGCGGTGCTTGCGGTGGTGATTCTGGCGCGATTGACCGACGCCGGTGTCCTGCAGGTCCCGCATATCGTCACATTTGTTTACATGATCAGCGTTTACATCGTTGGCTATCCGCTGAGCGCGGAGGTTCTTCGTTCGGCGCAACTCGAGCGGCAACTGCAGGTAAGCGAGGCTAAACTGAGCGAGACGGAGCGGCGAATGACTCTCGCTGCGGAAGCAGCACACCTCACCCTTTGGGAATGGGACATCGTGCGGGATGAAATTTGGGCTACGAACGAACGTCGCGGCGGCTCGGGCGTGAATAGCCTGGAGAAGCTGGACTTTAACCGTTTTCTAAACTCGTTGCATCCTGACGACCGGCATGGTGTGACCGCGGCGATGACGAAGGCAGTCAAGGGCGATGGCGTTTATGAAAGTAAACATCGCGTCGTTCGCCCGAATGGGAAGACCTTTTGGATTGCGGCGCGCGGCCGGGTTGAGTTCGACAAGGAACGACATCCTATCCGCATGCGTGGCATTTCCATGGATATTACGGCCCAGAAACATGCGGAAGAAAAATTTCGCCTTACGGTCGAAGCTTCGCCCAACGGAATTATCCTGGCCGACAAAGACGGCCGTATTGTGCTGGTGAATTCACAGACTGAAAAGCTATTCGGATATACACGCGAAGAGATTATCGGCCGCTCGGTTGAGGACCTGGTGCCGCGGCGTTTTCGTCCTGCTCACTCCAGCTATCGCCGCGCGTTTTTCGAAGAACCGATGGCGCGCACGATGGGAGCCGGTCGCGAGCTTTTTGCACGCCGGAAAGATGGATCCGAGTTCCCTGTCGAAATTGGATTAGCTCCAATTGAAACGCCCGAGGGCACGTTCATTCTGAGCGCAGTGGTGGACATCACCGCGCGCAAAGAAGCGGAATTGGAAGCGCAAAGACACCGGACGGAGGTTGCACATCTCAGCCGGGTCGCCTTAATGAGTGAAATGTCGACCTCTCTGGCTCATGAGCTAAATCAGCCGCTTTCAGGAATCGTTAGTAATGCGGCCGCAGGCCAGCGTTTCATCGATCGCGGCGATGTTGATATGCAGGAGATTCGCGAAATCCTCACCGATATCGTGTCGGATGGACGCCGCGCCGGCGATGTCGTTCGCGGGATTCGGGCCATGGTTAAGAAAGGTCAGGCCATCCGGCAGAAGATGAACCTGAACGATGTCGTGGCCAAGGTGGTGCAGATCGTTAGTCCGGATGCACTGCTGCGTTCTTGTGAACTTGAGACTGCACTGCAGCCGAATCTGCCGCCGATTACCGGCGATCCAATCCAGTTCCAGCAGGTATTGCTCAATCTTGTGCTGAATGCATTCGACGCCATGCGCGACACTCCAGTGAGGCAGCGCAAGGTTACGATCGCCACGGAATGGAATGGTGACGGAGCCGTTCGCGCGAGCGTTCGGGATTATGGAGCCGGCATCCCGGAGCAGGCGCGCGATCGATTGTTCGATCCATTTTTCACCACAAAAAAGGAAGGCTTGGGAATGGGTTTGGCCATTGTCCGTTCAATCATCGAATCACACGGCGGCACCATGGCGGTGGACAATCTCAATGCCGGAGGCGCCCGTTTTTATTTTACTCTCCCGGTTAAGACCGGATCTTCCCACAGATGAGTTCAACTGAGCTCGTGTTCCTGATCGATGATGACGCCTCAGTGCGAAAAGGCGTGTCGCGGCTTTTGCGATCGGCGGGGTATAAATGCGAAACATTTGCGTCGGCCAGCGATTTTCTCGAACGCGAGCAGCATGCCGGCCCCACCTGTTTGATCGTCGATGTGCGCATGCCCGGCTTGAACGGGATGGAACTTCAGGAAGCCTTGGTGCAGCGGCGCCGCGAAGAGCAGCTCGTCTTTATCACCGGTCACGGCGACATCTCGATGTGCAGCCAGGCGATGAAAGCGGGTGCAGTGGACTTTTTACCCAAGCCTTTTGGCGACGAGCAGTTGCTGGAATGTGTGGAGCGAGCATTGAGCCGATCGAGGGAGCAACGGCTTCGCAGCGCGGAAAAGGATGATGCCCGCAAATTGCTTGATGCCTTAACGCCACGAGAATTTGAGGTGATGCAGCTGGTGGAAGCAGGAATGTTAAACAAGCAGATCGCGAGTGAGCTGGCGATAGCCGAGAAAACGGTGAAAGTGCATCGGGGTCGGGTGATGCAAAAGCTCGGGATCACTTCCGTGGCCGAACTCGTGCGAATGGTGGAAAAAGCCGGGGTAGCTGCCACGGCCGAGCATACGACTAAAGTCTGATTCACGCCGTTTATCTGCCAGGCGAAAAAGGGGTGGGACGGCACGTTGTTTGCCGCCAAAACACGGAACGAACATATGAGCGCTCCGACCCTGAAAACGGCGACGCAAACGCTTATCGACGACCGCTCTGGTCACGTCGTTTGTCTGGTTGACGACGACTTATCATTGCGAAAATCGGTCAGCCGATTACTCGAGTCGGACGGGTTCGCGGTTCAGGCATTCGCTCAGCCGCAGGAGTTCCTGAACTTTCTCGCCGCCAACAGTGTCGAGGTAGCCGTGCTCGACATCTGGATGGATGGAATGACAGGGATGGAGCTAATGGCGCATCTCTGCGCCAAGTCGCCGGCCACGCGAGTTATTTTCATCACCGGCCGCGAAGATCGCGCCGCCGAAACGACGGTAAAACAAGCGGGCGCGTATGCATTCTTTCTTAAGCCGTTCGATGATGAGCAATTCCTTAGCTCTGTGCGTCTCGCTCTGAGTCATTCATTCCCAGGACGAAAACGCCGAAGCGCGGGTAGAGCAGCTTAACAAATGCTGTAGCCGTCGCCCTGTGGCCGACGCGCGGGCTTCCTACAGGGAAGCGGCTACACCGCACAGGCCACAGTTCTATGTTAAAGCTCTCGAGCATCCTAATCTGACCTGTAGCCACGGCGCGCTCTCGCCGTGTGACCGCGACGCCTCGACAGAGCGAGGCGACTACAAAGGATATCGCATCGCTCGCTACTTGAGGTAGGGGCGGTTCACCGAAGCGCCCCGCTTGGGAGCCGCGATTGTCGGGCGCGATTGAGGTCATCGCCCCTGCCTGGCGCTCAGTGGGACGAAAGTCCCATACCTTTTTACCATTCGGATGTGTAATGTGATGACGTGAGTAGGGGGCGTGGGACGTTCGTTAGTCGAGTCAATCATGTCGGCCACACCATCCTCCCATTGTCTGCCGCTACTCGAAACCCCAGAACGTTTGCTGAAGCTATGCGTTGCTCAATTAACTCAGGGACCTGCGACGGATGAAAGTGAGAGAGATTGATGTTGGCTGATTCGACGGCGGCCGCTTCGGTAAAGATCTGCCTGCTCGATGACGATCCTTGCGTGCTGAAAGGCACCGGTCGCCTGCTTCGCTCTGCCGGCTGGGAAATCGAAGCCTTCAGCGATCCGCATTCGTTTTTGCACTATGTCCAGCAACATCAACCTCGTCTGGTCGTAATCGACATGTGGATGCCGCTGATGCACGGCCTCGAGGTGCAGAAAAATCTGCGGCAGCTTTCGTCCACCACCAAAGTAATCGTCGTCACCGCCACGAGTGATCCGTTTGTTCGAGCGGAAGCAATGAAAGCTGGGGCGTCGGCGTTTTGCCTCAAGCCGATTGACGGTGAATTCCTCGCCGCCGTCGAAACTGCACTGGAAAGATAGATTTCGGTCGCGCGTCAGTCTTTCCAGAGTCTGTCACCTCCCGCTTCTCAGCCAAATCCAACCCTCGGAAGTGCCGAAGCAAACGTCACAAAACTTTCTTCTCAGACGGCGTATTTTCGCTATAAGTAGAAATCCGAATTGTTTGTTGCGACAAAAGGACAACATTGAACGGCGACTTGCGCCCGCGCGAGCGCCACGGACTGGTGCCGCATCGGGGATTGCGGTAGTCGGCAAGCTCGTACTTTTCGGCGTGCTGTTGTCAGTTCTGACATTGTCATCGAGGGCGGCGGAGCCCAAGCGCGTTCTTGTGGTGCACTCCTTTGGCAGCGTCGCGCCGCCATTCACCACCCACTCGATCGCTTTCGAAACCGAACTGATCGAAAAAATGGGAGCGCGCGTCGATCTCGACGAAGTCTCACTCGACGATGCCCGCTACGGCGATTCTGACATGCAGGAGGCGCTCGTCGAATATCTGCAGAAACGCGAGGCCAAGTGGCAGCCTGATTTGGTCGTGCCGATTGGATCGCCGGCCGGCGTTTTCGTCGCCCAGTATCGAGACAAACTTTTTCCGAATATCCCTATTCTCTATTGCGGACTCGACCGGCGACGTTTGCCGCCGGATGCGCTTGAGAAAAATGCCGCTTTTGTTGGCGAAAATTTCGATTTGCCCGCTTTTATCGAAGACATCCTGCAAATCGCGCCGAAAACGAAAAACATCGCTGTTGTCCTTGGCGCCTCCCAGCTTGAGCAATATTGGGCGAAAGCATTTCGCAAAGCGTGGGAGCCGTACGCGAACCGGGTAAACTTTATCTGGCTCGACGATCTCCCGTTCGATCAAATGCTGGAGCGCGTCGAAAATTTGCCGCCCGATTCTTTCATCTTCCTCATCCTGCTGCTGCGGGACGCGGCCGGTGTAAGTCACAATGCGGATGAGGCGTTGCAACGATTACATGCGGTCGCGAATGCGCCGATCAACGGCATTTTCCACCAGCAGCTTGGTTTGGGAATTGTCGGCGGCCGTTTGTATCAGGCGGAAGATGAAGGAATCGAATCCGCGCGCATCGCTGTTCGCATCCTGCATGGCGAACCGACATTAAATTTCCCGCCAAAATTTGTTGGTCCGCTCTTGCCGCGATACGACTGGCGGGAATTGCAGCACTGGAACATTGATGAGAAGCACCTGCCAGCGGGAAGCACGATTCTATTTCGTCCGCCGACGGCGTGGCACGAATACCGCGGCTGGATCATTTTCGGCACAGCGGTATTCATTATCGAAACCGCACTTATCGCGGCATTGATGGCTAATCTGATCAAGCGCCGGCGGGTTGAGCGATCATTAAGCGAAAGCGAAGCGCGTTTCCGCAGGACGGCTGATGCAGCCCCGGTGATGATGTGGATGTCGGGAGCAGATAAGCTGTGCACATTTTTCAATAAAGCGTGGCTCGATTTTACCGGCCGCCAACTGGAAGAAGAACTCGGCAACGGCTGGAGCGAAGGTGTGCATCCTGACGATATCGATGACTGCCTGGCCACATACACCGCCGCGTTCGATGCACAACAGCCATTCACGATGCAATACCGTCTGCGTCGTCGTGACGGTCAGTATCGTTACCTCAACGACGAGGGTGTCCCGCGCTACGGCCGGAAGGGAGAATTTGTCGGTTACATCGGCGCGTGCGTCGACGTGAGCGACATTTTGCAAAAGGAACAGGAGCTGCACGAATCCGAGGAACGCGTCTCGCTCGCAGCGGAGGCCGCCCGTCTCGGTATTTGGGAGCTGGGTCACACAACCAGCATGGTCTGGATGTCAGAGAGAGCGCGCGAATTATTTCAATTCGACTTCGCCGCCACGGTTAGTTACCCGGCTTTCCAGGCGCGGGTTCATCCGGAAGACCGCGCCCGGCACGACACAGCCGTGAAACAGGCGATTCAAGCTCAGGCTAAGTACGAAATAGAATATCGCGTTTTGCTTCCAAGTGGCGCGCAGCGGTGGATCGTCGGCCGCGGCCGGTGCGTGGCCGACGCGAATGGAAATTTCACCCGGCTCCTTGGTGTTTCAGCCGACATCACAGAGCGGAAACAAGCGGAGGAATTATTTCGAATGGCGACAGAAGCCTCACCCAACGGAACTCTGCTCATCGATGGCGACGGCAACATTGTTCTGGTCAACGCGCACATCGAAGAACTGTTCGGTTATCGTCGCGACGAATTGGTTGGTAAACCGGTCGCAATGCTGGTGCCAGAGGGTCTGATCATGAATAATTCGCGGTCGGGCGACTCAGTTTTCACCGGCGCAGAAAACCGAATTTCTGATCGCGGCGGCGAATTCATCGGCCGGCGCAAAGATGCAACTGAATTTCCCGTCGAGATCGGTCTGAATCCGGTGGAGAGCTCGGACGGAGTTCTGATGCTGGCGAGCGCGGCCGACCTTTCTGAACGCACGCGCGCTGAAGAAGAAGCAAGACGCCACACCGACGAAATCAGCCGGCTGCAACGCATCGGGCTGCTTGCCGAAATGACGGCCTCGATCGCGCACGAAATCAACCAGCCGCTCTCGGGAATCATCATGAATGCCGGCACGGCGCTGCGATATATGGAGCGGCCAAACGTCAACCTTCAGGAATTGCGCGATATGTTGACGGACATACAGGCCGACGGTCACCGCGCCCATCGGGTTATTCGCAACATCCGCCAGACCGTCAGGAAAGGTACGGCCGTGCGGCAGCGCGTCCTCATCAACGAAGTGGTTAGCGGAGTGATGCACATGGTGGGGCCGGAAGCGGCGGTTCATTCCTGCGAGTTGGAGGCATCGCTCGGGAACGATCTACCGTTTGTCGCCGCTGATCCCGTGCAGATTCAGCAGGTGCTGATCAATCTGCTCGCCAACGCCTTTGATGCAGTGGAAAAAATGCCAGCGAACCGGCGCAAGGTCGAAGTAACGACACGAAATGGAGATGGATCAGTTCGTGTAACCGTGCGCGATCACGGGGCCGGCATACCGGAACACGCACGAGAACGGCTGTTCGAGCAGTTTTTCACTACCAAAACACAGGGTGTCGGCATGGGGCTCGCGATTGTATGGTCAATCATCGATGCGCACTCCGGCACGATCAGCGCGGAAAATGTCGATG
>JBKPQI010000082.1:0-7072 GCA_046733975.1 Verrucomicrobiota bacterium | reverse complement strand
TTTGGCGCGATCGTGGGCGATCGAACAGAGATCGGTTGCAATGCGGTGGTGAATCCCGGCACCGTCATCGGCCGCGATTGCATCATCTATCCGTGTGCAAACGTGCGCGGGATCATTCCGCGCGCGCACATCGTCAAGCTGCGCCAGGAATTGCAGATAATGAAACGGCGCGATCTGCGGTAATCATGTCACCGCGAGCGAACCCGAGGGATCGCGGTGCGAAACCTTGAAGGTAACATCCGCGGGATCTCTCGATCTCGCTCGGGATGACGAAGTGCCGCGGATGGGCGGGGATTCGAACCCCGGGTGCCTTTCAGCACACACGCTTTCCAGGCGTGCACAATAGACCGCTCTGTCACCCATCCATCACACCCGTTCCACATACTCGTCATCCCGAGCGCAGTCGAGGGACCCCGTGATGTTAACTTCAAGGCAGCGTTACGGATCCTCGGCTTCGCCCAGGATGACGGATTACAATTGTAATCTTCGGAACAATTCGTCGAGGGGCAATTGAATGCCGATGAAAAATTCTCCGAAATCGGCGTAGTCGGCACTGACTTTATCGAACCGCATCTCGTAAACGATCTTCTTAATTTGAAAGGTGTCGCGGGCAAAAAGCGTTACGCCCCATTCCGCGTCATCAAGGCCGGTCGAGCCGGTGATAAGCTGTTTTACTTTGCCGGCAAATTCGCGGCCGACTTTGGCGTGGCCGCCCATCAATTTGCGGCGTTCATCAAACGGCAGCGCATACCAGTTTCGCTCTTCGCCGCGCCGTTTGCTCATATTGTAAAAGCAAACTACCGGCCAGTCGGGCAGCGTCGGATAAACGCGTTCCTGCCGGTAATGCGCCATCCGTTCGGCGAAACTTTTCATCGCGGCATCAAACTCCGGCGTTCCAGTCTTTAAATTCTGTTCGCGTGCGAGTGTCTCGGCGTATTGTCCGGGCGTAGTCACGTATTCGCTCTCTTCCGTGAGCGAAAGGTAACTGTAAACGGGTTCGAGAATGCCGGCGCCGAGAGAAATGCTGAGGCGTTTTTCAAATACATTGGCCGTGTGCAAGTCCGGCGTGATTAGCATAAAGCCGAGATCGGCTTTGGGGGTAACGAGACTGAGAGTGAGCAGTTGCGTTTTCTCCGTCGCACGAATTTCCTGCACCAACTGGGAAAGCGCAGTTTTAGCGGCGCGTTGCTCTTCCGCGCTGAGCAATTGCCACTGCGCGAAATCGATCCGGTAAAACAGATGCAGACAATGCCACCCTTCTTCTGGAACGAGTGGAGCATTTTTGTCCGCCATCGTTGCTAGCTTCCGCTGTGGAAGAACGCGGTCAAGATGCACGTCTTTTCCCAGATGTGGTAGCGGCCGCTGTCCTCAGCGGCAGATTTTTTCAGCTTTGCCGCTGGCGACAGCGGCAGCTACAAAGAGACTAGGTTGAAGCTTTGGCCTGGCCCAGATGCGGAATGCAATATTCCTCGCCGTTGCGTGCCACCCGAAATTCAAGATTCGGATCCGTTACCTCAGTTGCACCGCAAACAGCGCAGCGATGCAACGCCTCCGCTTCGGCTTCGCGCGTTTGCATTTCAAAGCGGCGACGGCGTTCCGTTACCTCACGACGATGACGGGCGTCACGGATGATCGTTGGACCGAAAAAGATCAGGTAGTTTCCCATCGCACAAAGGGCAGCGGCGCGGAATTGCATGGAACCGACAACGATTTGCAGGAGCAGAATCGCCGCGGAGATCCACGCAATCCATTTTACTTTCAGCGGCAGGATGTAGGCGAAATAGATAACGAGATCGGGATAAAATTGTGCGAAGGCGAAGAAAAGCGAAGTCGTGAGCATGAAATTAGAAAAGGCGGCGCCAAAGAAAAATGCGGCAGCGGTTGTGCCGATCATGCCAAGCAGATAAAAAATGGTGAGCTTGAAAGCGCCCCAGGCCGATTCGAGTCCGTTACCCATCCACCAGAGAAACAGAACATAAAAGCCGACATTCACCCAATCGGGTAACGGCAGCATGCTCGCCATTTGCGGAATAAAGATGTAGGTGACCAACCTCCACACCTGACCGTGCAGGACCGCAACCGCATCGAGCTCGAGCAGATTGAGGTAGCCGGGATTCACTTTCTCGAGCACGAACACGAGCGCAGTTAAAAAGCCGACGTAGCGCAGCAATCCGGGGATCGCGAGAAAGCCAATGCGGCGTTCCAGTCTATCGAGCCAGGTCATTGCTTTAAAGTTGGTGCAATTTTTTACTTCCGGAACATAGACTTCCAAGTCTGTGCGCCAAACAGGCTTTTAGCGTGTTTTGTGTCAGCAGGCTACAAACCCGCCGGGCGCACACGCTAAAAGCCTATGTTCCGTCGCGCAAGCTTGCGCTGCGATAAGCGAAGTCTAGTTTCGTCGCGTGAGCAACACCGCCCAGAAAAAGACGCCGCTTTATGATGAGCATGTGCGGCTCGGAGCGCGGCTCGTGCCGTTCGGTGGCTGGCTCATGCCGGTGCAATACAGCAGCATCATGGAGGAACATTTGGCTGTCCGAAAGACCGTCGGAATGTTCGACATCTCGCATATGGGACAGTTCGTGGTCTCGGGAAACGGCGCGCGCGATTGGCTCAATACCATGCTCACCAACAACGTGTCGAAATTGGAGGTGGGTCATGGCCAATACACCTTTCTCTTGAACGAGGATGGCGGCGTCATCGACGACTTGATCGTTTACCGCACCGGCGACGCTGAATTTCTGCTGGTTGTCAATGCCGCCAAAGTTGATGAAGATCTCGCGTGGCTCGAGCAACATCGCGCCGGCGCGGTCGCGCTAAGGAATCGCAGCGCGGATTTCGGCGGTGTCGCTATTCAAGGACCACGTGTGGTCGATCTGTTTCACAACTTGTCGGGCGCGGATATTGAACTTCCGGCGCGAAATGTCATTCGCGACGCCGTCATCGAAAACATGCCGGTTTCGATCGCACGCACTGGTTACACTGGCGAAGACGGCGTGGAAGTTTTTTTCCGGGCCCAGGATGCGGTCCATTTTTGGAACCTGGTTTTGGCGCGCGGCCAAAAATTTGGCGTCAAAGCATGCGGCCTCGGCGCGCGCGACACTTTACGTTTGGAAATGTGTTATCCGCTCAATGGCTCCGATCTCTCGGCGCAACGCAGTCCGATCGAAGCCGGTCTCGGATTTTTCGTTGACCTCGAGAAACTCAATTTCACCGGACGCAACAAATTGCTCGAGACCAAGGCCAACGGTGCGCGCGAACGTCTGGTCGCGTTCAAGATGAACGCGAAAGGCCCGCCGCCGCGGCCGCACTATCCGCTTTTCAGTAACGGAAACCGCATCGGTGAAATTACTAGCGGGACTCTGTCGCCGAGCTTGAACATCGGGATCGGAATGGGGTATGTCTCGGCAGCGTCCGCGAAAATCGGGACGCCGCTGGAGGTGGAAATCCGCGGACAAAAATTTCCGGCGACGATCGAAAAAAAGCCGCTTTACAAAAAACAATCATGAACGTTCCCGAAGATCTTTTTTACACCAAAAGTCACGAGTGGATCCGGCGTGAAGGCGAAAATATCCGGGTCGGCATCACCGATCACGCGCAGGCAGAGCTGACCGATGTCGTGTTTGTGGAATTGCCGAAGGTCGGAGCGCAGGTCGAGGCGCAGTCACCGATCGCCGTGGTGGAATCGGTCAAGGCTGCGAGCGACATCTACGCGCCGGTGAAAGGCACGGTCGTGGAAGCAAACAGCGCGCTGAGCAATAATCCGGCGCTGATCAATACCGATCCCTTTGGTGAAGGTTGGATTTTCACCCTGAAAATTGATAACGCCGACGATCTCAAAAACCTGCAGAGCGCCCAGGCCTATAAAGAGCAGATCGGATGATCCGCCGCACGCCGCGCCGCGCGAAATAGCGAGATCCTGGAAGGGCCGCGCTCTCGGCGCCCAAAGTTTGGCACACGACAGCGCGTGCCCCTCCATGTTAGCAACTGAAAACCAGGTGCTCTACCGCGTGCAGCAGTTGCTCAATTTTGACCGGGACCGCGAGGAAACTGTAACCGCGCAAGATTCCGGCAGACATGAATTGACGGTCGGAAACAAAGTTGTTGAGGCAAAGCAGCGGCACTTCACACAGTTCAATGTCATTCTGAAGCCGGCGCGCGATGATGCTTCCGTCAGTCGCAGCAGTAGTGAGATTAATGAGGATCAGGTCTGGCCGAAACCAATGCGCGACGTGAAAGGCAAAGGCGGCGTCGTGTTCCTCACGGATGGAATATTTACCGGCAGTTTCAAGACTCTGACGCACGGCCCGAGTGACACGCGCGTCCCGATTGATCAGCAGGATTTTTTTCCGGACCTTCACGAGATGCATGCGGGTGAGCATCGGTTATGCCAGCGATCACGCGCGGAGCATCTATGGGTCAGACCTAGTTTGCGACGCGCCAGGATGGATCGAGCGGTCCCTTACTCGATGTTAAAAGATTGGGCGGCGTAGCGGCCTAAATTTCCCGCATCGCCCGACGCAGCGGCCGATCCACTTGGCAAGCACTGTGCGCGGACCGGCGAGCAAGGCCGCACCGAGTCCAATCAGCATGCGTCGGTGCGCATCCATCCTCGCCAGTGCCCTCAATTTACCGGCCATGGCACCGACAAATCGAAACTGAATGGATTAAGCAAGCTAAACGAGAACCATGCGCGGCGCGTTCGAGGTACGCCATCCCGAACTCGTTAGCTAAACAGTCTGGCATGTTAGCCGGTTACCGCCACTATGACGGCGCGCCGGCTGTTAGGGCGATTTGCTCAGATTAACCAAAAACGTTTTGACTGAAGGTTCGGCCAACACTTAGTCTGCCAAAATTGCGTTCGCGTCTTCCCTGAGTTCGTAAACCTCAACCGAAAGAAAATTAAAATGAACATTCGTTTAATAGTTGTCGCGACCGTGGCCTTGTTACCGACAGGTTTTGTATGGGGGCAGAGTTCGCCCGCAGCAAAAGCGTCGCCAGCGCCTGCATCAACGGCGCGAACTGACGTTTATCATGTCCACTTCGCCAAAGCTGCTCCCGGGAAAGCGGTGCAGTTAGCGGAATTATTGAAAACTCCAAACCCGAAAGATCCAATGCCGGGGCATTCCATGGTCCTGCGTCACCAGGAAGGCGATGCCTGGGATTATTGCATGATTACGCATCTCGGCACCAAGGCCACGGTGGATGCGACGCCATTCCAGCCCCCGCCCGCGATGCGCGATGTGGGCGACTGGCACGATGACACTTTTGTGAATGGACCATCATGGGATGAGTTCACCAAAGCGATGGGGATTTCCGATGATGCGAAGAGCAAAAGCGGCGGCTCAGTCTATGTCGTTTCGGTTTTTCGACCGACGCCCGGTCATCGCGAAGACATGGAGAAGCTCCTGGCAGCACCGCCGAATCGTCCGAGCGACACTTCAGTAGGAACGGTATTGATGCAGCACCTCGAGGGCGGGCCGTGGACTTTCCTAACAATTGTTCGTTACAACTCCTGGCAGGATTTCGCGACGAACGATATGAACAACGTAACTCAATCTAATAAGAATGAGGGTGGCTGGTTCGAGTTTCGGCAGTACAGCGCTTACCATACTGACACGGTGACAAATCGGATCGCGCCGTAATGTTCGCTCTGGCGCGGAAAATAGCCGCGCTCGTTGTCGCGATCGACATTTTCCTGACCAGCTGTGGACGCGTCCCGAGACCGGACGACACCGTCCGCAACGCGTATGGCTGGTATGTGCGCGAACTGAAGCGTGGCGTTAATCCATTGGCGCAGGAGAGATCCGAACTTAAGGAATATGTAACCGATGGTTTTCTGACCAGCATCGACAACATGCGGCCGGAATTGGACCCATTTATGGACGCGCAGAGCTTCGATGCCACCCTGTCGATTGAAAGAGTATCGAAAGATAATCGTAGCGCGACCGTCCGGGCCGGGATGAGCGGCAGGCTGTCAGGGCAACACACGCTGAACGTTTACCTGATTAAAATAGACGGCACCTGGAAGATCGATGACGTCAAGCCGGTTGAATAGTCTTGTTAGGCGAGAAAACCAGTTGGTAGGGGCGGTTCACCGAACCGATCCGAGACGGATTGGCGTTGCGGGCGATTGAGGTCAATCGTCCCTAGGTGCTACACTATCGGGTTGAGACGGTGATCGTAGAACCCTCGTTGTTTACGGAGGGCAAATGTTCTTGAGCGCGGATAGACCTTCGTTTGTCCGCGAATTTGCTGCGGGCGATGGCGGCGTATTCGCTGTCTTCGACCCAGGGATAGTGATCGGCAGCAACCATTGACCAAAACAAATGCCCGGAATGCCGCCAGCAATCGAGCAGAACCCCATCGTGCATTGGCTGTCCTTTCGCTGTAACAACGACACAATTGTGTTCGCGCCACGTTCCGGCGCGGGCCTCCGCCCAATGCAACTCCAGTGTCCTGACTCTTAAGGCATCGAGCTGTTCGAGTAGATCCTCGGCCCACTGAAAACAAAGTCCTCGCTTTCGAATACCAATGTTAACGAGAAGATTGTGGAACGACGGCGGCCAAACGGCGCCGTAAGTGTGTCGAAGCCGGTCGGCCGTGACGTAAGCGCAGTCTGCTACTCGTGATGCTTCATCGCGACGCACGTGAGGTCCTAATGCGGCAATGTGATCGCCGAGAATACGCGTACGTACGGCGTCATTGGCGCGAATCTCGGCGGGTAGCTCACGACAAAAGCTGGCCAGAATGGCAAGGCTTGCGACCGCAACAACCGAACGAAACTCCATAAAGCAACGCTATTGTTTACCAGGCAAAAGTCACTTGCTGTCTGGATTGTTGATTGGGGAAACCGGCGACCGTTGCGGTGAAAAACTTGAGAGCAGCTCGAACGCGCACTCAATGCTGAGGCTACTAAAAGAAAATTTCGTTCTTGCGCGCCTATCATCCTGAAGGACGTACAACATCTCACCAATCTGCTGGTGATCACACAAAGTTGGATTGTGTAGTGCTAGACCCTGGCGTGAGGTCCCTCGCTTGAGCTCGGGATGACAGAATTATGACAGAATTGTAG
>JBKPQI010000081.1:0-5005 GCA_046733975.1 Verrucomicrobiota bacterium | reverse complement strand
GAAGATTGGACTACCGACATCGACTGTTATCTCCGCGATGGCGGTTACCAACAGCTGAAGAAAGCGGTTACCATGTCGCGGGTCGACATCCTTAACGAGGTTAAGACGTCCGCGCTGCGCGGACGCGGTGGTGCCGGCTTTCCCTGCGGGGTGAAGTGGAGCTTTGTCAAACCCGACGAAAAAAAGCCGGTCTATTTGATTTGTAATGCCGATGAATCCGAGCCGGGGACCTTTAAAGATCGTTACATCATTCACCAGGACCCGCACCAGTTACTCGAAGGCATCCTGATCGCCTGTTATGCCCTCAACGCTCACACTGCTTATATATATATAAGGGGCGAGTTCCCTGAAGGGGCCAAAATCCTTGAGCGCGCGATCGAGGAAGCCCGCGAGAACACCTTTCTCGGCAAAAATATTCTCGATTCGAACTTTGACGTCGAAGTCTACATTCATCGCGGCGCAGGCGCCTATATTTGCGGCGAGGAAACCGGGTTGATCGAATCCCTGGAAGGCAAACGCGCCTACCCACGGATTAAACCGCCGTATTTCCCGGCCGTGCTCGGTCTCTACATGTGTCCGACGATCGTGAATAACGTCGAAACGCTCTGCCATGTGAAGCACATCATCGCCATGGGAGGCGCGGAATATTCCAGGCTCGGCCGTCCGGGCAACACTGGGACGCGCATCGTTTGTGTCAGCGGCGACGTGGCGCGGCCTGGCTATTTCGAGATCGAAGTGGGCAAAGTAACGATGGGCCAACTGATCTACGAAATGGCAGGAGGAATGAAGTTTGGCCGGCAACTTCGGGCCGTGATTCCCGGCGGAAGTTCCGCCAAGGTCCTGCGCGCGGATGAACGCTTCAAAATCAAGGAGAAACAATCGGATGGATCGAGCATCGAGCGCGAGATTTCCATCGACGAAATCCCGATGGACTTCGATTCGCTCGCCGCCTGCGGATCCATGGCCGGTTCCGGTGGCGTCATTGTCCTCGATGATTCACGCGACATGGTTTGGGCGCTTAATAACATTAACGAGTTTTATGCGCACGAGTCGTGTGGACAATGCACTCCCTGCCGGGAAGGCGCGTTGTGGATGAAAAAAATTACCGATCGAATGTTATTGGGCGGTGGGGTGATGCAGGACCCTGCGACATTAAAGACAGTCGCGGATAACATCGCCGGTCGCACCATCTGCGCGTTCGGAGAAGCCTGTGCCTGGCCGACGCAGAGTTTTGTTGAAAAATTCCCGGAAGATTTCGCTGCTCATGCGACCAAGTCAGCGCCGCCGCCATTGCCGCCTGAGTACACGCCTGAAGAACTGATCACCGAAGAGCAAATTCCGACTGTTCCGCTGGCGCATAACCCCGGCTGGGAGAAAGCCGGAAAAACGGGAACGATATGATTGTTCGTTTCCTACTCTTACTCATGCTCCTGTTCAATCCATTTGAATCACGAGTATGAGCATGATCATGAGCAGGAGTAAGAGCGCACCTCATGGCTGAGCCGCCTCCATTGTTCAACGTCCAAATCGACGGCGTCTGGCACCAGTTTCCCAAGGGCACCAGGGTGATTGAGGCATGCGCGAAAGTCGGCGCTTACGTTCCGCGCTACTGTTATCACCCGAAACTCAGTTCGCCCGGCAATTGCCGCATGTGTCTGATCGAAATGGGGCTGCCGCGGATGGGGCCCGACCGGAAGTTCGAGTTGGGTGCCGATGGCAAACCTGTAATCAACTGGATGCCGCGCCCTCAAATCTGTTGCGCCCAGGATGTCGCCGAAGGAATGGGCGTCCGCACCACTTCGCCGCTGGTCGAGGAATGTCGCCGAGGTGTCATGGAATTTCTCCTCATCAATCACCCGCTGGATTGCCCAATCTGCGATCAGGCCGGCGAATGTCGCCTTCAGGAATTCAGTTTCGAATATGGCCGCGCCGACTCCCGTTTCCTCGAGAACAAAGTCAAAAAACCGAAACGCGTGCGTCTTGGTTCGCGCGTCACTCTCGACGACGAGCGTTGCATCCTGTGCTCGCGATGCATCCGGTTTTGTCAGGAGATCGCTCAAGACGATGTCCTTGGTTTTACCGAGCGCGGCGGGCACACCATTCTGACTGCGCACCCCGACCGGCCACTAGAGAATAATTATTCGCTCAATACTGTCGATATCTGCCCGGTTGGCGCGCTCACGTCCTCACATTTCCGGTTCGAAATGCGGGTCTGGTTCCTGAAAGAAACCAAAAGCATCTGCACCAGTTGCGCGACCGGTTGCAACACGGTGATCGGCTCCCGCGAAGATGTGATTTATCGGCAAACTCCACGCGAAAACGTGGCCGTTAATTCCGCCTGGATGTGCGATTATGGTCGGCTCAACTTTGAATACCTAACGAGTCCTGAACGATTGCTCGAACCCGGGGTTTTCAGTGGCGAGAAGTTGCATCCAGCCGATTGGAAGACGGTGATTTCCCATACCGCTCTCCAGCTTGGGCATTTCTCCGGCTGGGACGTTGCCATTGTTGCCTCGGGCCGAATGACGAATGAGGAATTGTGGTTGACGGCGCGTTTGGCGAAGCATTTGAACGTCTCCCTCATCGATATCGTTCCTAGGAAAGGCGAGGGGGATAATATTTTGCTGAGCCAGGACCGAAACCCCAACAGCAATGTCGCGAAAATCATTCTCGGTTTGCAGAACGAACCCGGTGCCAACCTCGAAGCTATTGCAACCGGCGTGGCGGAAGGGCGCATTAGAGCGCTGGTTGTGCTTGGCGAAGATCCGACAGAATTCGGAATTTCAGTCGAACAACTGAAGAAGCTACCATCCTTCGTTGTTCTTAACATCTTGCGCAATTCGTCCACTCCCCATGCGACCGCAGTTTTACCATCGGCCGCCTTCGCTGAAAAACGCGGCTCCATGATCAATGGTCGGGGCCGCTTGCAGCGATTGAATCGCGCGGTGCGGCCACCGGGGCAAGCGCGGCAGGACTGGGAAATCTTGCGCGATCTTCTTCAAGAATTAAGCAGTAGTAATGGCCTCGGTTCGGTCGAAGACGTTTTTCGGCAGATGACAGAATCGATTGCGCAGTTCAACGGTCTAACCTTTAGCAAAATCGGCGACCTCGGCGTGAAAATCATGGCGACGCCCGAGGATTCTACTACTCCAGTGCCGCCCGGCGAGCCGGGTGACGAGAGGATTTTTGAGCGTCCGCCAGCACACCTACCTACCGAAGCCAAATGAAACCTGTCATTCCGAGCGAAGCCGAGGGATCCCGCGGCCTTACCTTCAAGATTTTACAACGGAATCCCTCGACTTTCGATCGGGATCACAGACATCGTAAATGAATCCGACGAACTTTTTCATTCTAACGGCCTTGCTGAAAATCGTCGGGATCGTTTTTCTCGTGATTTTACCGATGGTTTCTTACGCCGTCTATGCCGAACGAAGAGTTAGCGCCCTCATCCAGGACCGGCTCGGTCCGAATCGGGTCGGGCCTGCTGGTTTGTTTCAACCCATTGCCGACGCGATGAAATTTCTGCTCAAGGAAGATTTCACCCCGGCGCATGTGAACAAATTCTACTACTGGCTGGCGCCTTGTCTGGCCATGGTGCCGGCGATTACCACCATCGCGGTCGTGCCCTTTGGTAGCACCCTATTCGGGGTCCCGATGGTAATCGCCGACATCAACGTTGGCGTTCTTTTTGTATTTGCCATCGCGTCGCTTGGTGTCTACGGGATCGTCATCGGCGGCTGGGCCTCAAACTCGAAGTATCCATTCCTCGGTGGCGTCCGTTCGACTTCGCAGATGATCTCGTACGAACTCTCGTTAGGTCTTGCTGTGATCCCGATTTTTCTGCTGATCGGCAACCTGCGGCTAACGCAAGTTGTGCAATACCAGATCGATCATGGTTGGCTGATTATTCCATTCGCCGGCGACTGGCGAGATCCGCTCGGATGGTTGCTCACCATCCCAATGTGGATTTCGTTCACCGTCTTTGCCATCGCGGTCTTTGCCGAAACGAACCGGCTGCCTTTCGATCTGCCGGAAGCGGAAACCGAATTGGTCGGTGGCTATCACACCGAATACAGCTCAATGAAGTTCGCCCTTTTTTTCCTCGGCGAATACGCCGCCATGATCACCGGTTCTGCCATTATTGTGACTCTTTTTCTCGGCGGCTGGCATTTCCCCGGAATTCCCGATGGTTCTCATGGCTGGATTTTCGGTTTGATTAATATCTTCGTTTTCTTCGCTAAAATCGCGGCTCTCCTTTTCGTTTTCATCTGGGTGCGCTTCACTCTCCCACGTTTCCGCTATGACCAACTTATGCGGCTGGGCTGGGTCTTTTTCTTCGAGATCGCATTGGTGAATATCTTCTTTGCCGCCGGCATACTGGCATTGCTGCCACCAAAATGATGAATCCGAATGACCAAGCCGGAAACAAGGGCGGTTTTGGAGAGGCGAGGTTCTGCGACGCAAAGCTCGGCCGTCCTGCAGACTTGTATAGCTTCACACGCTTGTTTCTTCGTCGTTCAATCGTCATTCGCCATTCGTCATTAAAGTCATGTCCATCACTGTTCCACGGCCAAAGTTAACCTGGTCCGAGCGGCTGTATCTGCCGGCCATCGCAGCGGGGATGGCAATCACGCTCCGCCATTTCAAGAACATGATCTTCCGGCGGACGAAGGTGACGATGGAATACCCCGAACAAAAATGGGATGCGCACCTGCCCGAGCATTATCGCGGCGCCCCTGCTTTGGTGAAGGATGAATCAGGCCGTGTTCGCTGCGTAGCTTGTCAGCTATGCGAATTCATCTGTCCGCCGCGCGCGATCAAGATCGAGCCCGGCGAAATTCCCGCGAGCGATCAATTTCGCAAGGTCGAGAAATATCCGCGTGAGTTCGATATCGACATGATCCGCTGCATTTTTTGCGGCATGTGCGAGGAGGTGTGCCCCGAACAAGCCATTTTTCTGCGCAAGGACTACGCCATTACCGGACTTACCCGTGCCGAGATGGTG
>JBKPQI010000080.1:0-18588 GCA_046733975.1 Verrucomicrobiota bacterium | reverse complement strand
TTCTTCGATGGCGTTGATGGCTTGAATAGTCGAACCGCCGGTGGTGATGACGTCGTCAACCACAACGACTGAATCGCCCGACGCAAAGTTTCCTTCGATCCGTTTTTGGAGGCCATGATCTTTCACCGCTTTGCGCACGGTAAAAACCTGAACCGGCGTCGAGGAATTTTCGCGCTGCGATGTTATTCCGATGCTGAGTGCAATCGGATCGGCACCGAGAGTTAGTCCGCCGATGGCGTTGACATTTTTGTTTAATTTCGCGGCGGTTTCCTTCAGCAGCGACCAGCCGACTTCCCCGACGAGGCAGGCGCCCCGGGGATCGAAAGTCGTGAGGCGTGCGTCCACGTAAAAATCGCTTTTCGCGCCTGAAGCGAGTGTGAATTCGCCGTGACAGACGGATTTTTGCTGGAGAAGAGCGCGGAGTTCATCTTTGGGTGATGCGATCATTGGGAAGGCAGGTGATTCGTTAAATCACTAAAATGCGAAATGGAAATGGGAAATGTGAAGGGACAGTGAAGTTCGTGGCGTCGACACATGCAAACTGTTAGGTCTGAGCAATGGGATCCTTCAAGGACAAAGTTCGTCTCCGCGAGACGCGGAAACCAGCACGCGAGACGCGCGCGCTATCCAGGCGAGAAAGAGGAGCGCAACGGGGTCTCTCCGAAACAACGCCAAGGCGTTGTCATTTCATTCGGTCGAATGTTTTCTGCAGAATTTGTTGATCGTTGGCGGCGCCGAGTTTGTCACGCGTGGTGTCGATCCACTTTTTCTCAAGCGCATTTTTCGTCGGCCGATCGGTTTCATAGAAGACGCCGAAGACGCCGGGGAACGGGAGCTGCGCCAGTTTGTAAGCGGCCAGCTCGTCGGTGACATCATGACGTAGTTCGTCTTCGGGCGTGTTGTCCCATTTCTTCTCCTGGATCAACTCGAAAGCGCCGCCTTTGCGCGGATTGGCCGGATCAAACGCGCCGGGGAAAAATTCGACGCACTCACTCAGACATTCGATGACGGAAAAGCCCGGATGATCCATTGCTCGTTCAATCATCTGCATCATGTGATTGACTTGCGCAGCGTGCGTCCGCGCGACGAACGTCGCGCCTGACGCGATTAGTTTCTTCATGGCGTTAACCGGCTGGTCGATCGCGCCCTGCGGGTCGGTTTTACTTTTGAACCCAATCGGGGAAGTGGGCGAGGTCTGCTTCTTCGTCAGTCCATAGACGAAGTTGTCCATGATGAAATAGGTGAGATTAACGTTTTTGCGCGCACCGTGATCAAGGTGATTGCCACCGATGGAAAAACCGTCACCATCGCCGCCGAAAAGAAAGACATGAAGGTCGGGGCGAGAAAGACTGATGCCGGTGGCAAGCGGAACGGCGCGGCCGTGAATGAAATGGGCGCCGTGACCGTTGACGAAATAGGGGAAACGGGATGAACAACCGATGCCAGCGAGAGTGACAATTTTCTCGTGATCGAGCTGGCGTTTCTCCAGGATCTTGTAGAAAGAAGCAAGAACAGCGAAATCGCCGCAACCCGGGCACCAGGTCGGGTGATCGGCCGTGATCGACTTTTTGGTTAGCTTTTCGCGAGGGGGAATTTCGGTCGCAGTTACGGAATCGCTCATGTTATTTCGGCCAAGGTTGGAAGCAAACGCCGAACGCCGAACGTCCAACGTCCAATGCAGAAGATGCGTTTTGATTATCCCTCAGCATTGTATCGCTTCTGACTTCGAATGGATATTTACCACAACAAGCGGAAAAGGCGAGGAGTTGAGGCTTCACGACGCAACACTTTAAGCGAGGGTGGATCGCCCACTCCGTCGGGCGATGTCGAATAATGGCGGCTTCGCCGGCTAACTAGGATCGAGCGAGGGACTGCTCAATCCACCTCAAGGATCCTGGCTGAAATTCTTGGCGCTCGCGGTGGCGAGCAGTTCGCGGACTTCTTCGTCGGTGGTCTGGGAAAAATCGTCGTAGTACTGGCCGACGCCGATGAAGGCGGCGGGGTTTTGCAGGCAAACGACCTCGTCGGCCGTGTTTTTCAAATCCTGACAGGTGCTGGGCGCGCCGACGGGGACAGCGACAATAATTTTCGCCGCACCCTGCTGACGCAGCGCAGCTACGGCGGCACGCATGCTCGCACCGGTAGCGAGACCGTCGTCGATCAGGATAACGCTCCGACCTTTGAGTTCCGGCGCCGGACGGTCTGCTCGATAATTTCGTTCGCGCCGTTGCAATTCCTCGCGCTCAATCGCGGTCACAATTTCGACAATCGATTGTGCATCGGGCATAACGTAGAGAACGTCTTCGTTCAAAACACGGATCCCGCCCGAGGCAATTGCGCCCATAGCGAGTTCTTCGTGGCCGGGCACGCCGAGTTTGCGCACAACAAAAACGTCGAGAGGAACGCCGAGCCGCTGGGCCACTTCAAACGCCACCGGCACGCCACCACGCGGAAGGCCGAGAACGATGACGTCGTCGCGTCCGGCGTAACTCAGCAACTGTTCCGCCAGCTGCTGACCCGCGTCGATCCGGTCCTGGAAAATTTGGAATCGCGGCACGGCCGCAGCACCAACTAGCTTTCGGGCGCCAGCTCGGGCGTGCCGGTGACTCGCGTCGGCACGAGACGGATGGCAGTTCCCACCGTTTGTTCCGAAGGCGCGTCGCCGGATTCATGATACTCGGCGTCCTGGTTCACCTGCCAGAGATCGTAAAGCTTGGTGTTCGCGATAATGTTTTCGGCACACAGCATCGCGGTCATCATGGCGTGATCCTGGTTATTGTATTTGTGCATGCCGTTGCGACCGACGAGATGCAGATTGGGATAACGCCGATCCAATTCCTCGCGAATGGTAGCGACGTGCTCGGCATAATCGTCGTCGTAAACTGGATAGGCTTTTTTCTGCCGCACGACGCACCCATCAAGAACATCGCCTTCGCGGGCCAATCCGATTTCGACCAGCTCGCGCGTGGCCAGAGCGATCAGGTCTCCGTCTTTCGAATCCCAGAGCCCATCGTGTTCGAAACAAAAATACTCTAGCCCATAGCAGGCCTTGTCCGGATCGGGGACCATTTCAGGCGACCAGGAACGAAAATTTTGAATCCGGCCGACCTTTACACTCGGGTCGTGAATGTAGATCCAGTTGTCGTGGAAAGCGTCGCGGTTTTTGAGGATCAACATGACGGTGAGAAAATCGCGATACCTCAGGGAGTCGGCGGCACGTCTCGCTTCGTCGGAGACGGCGGGGGCAAGGCCTTTAACGAGTTCCCGCATCGGTGCCGAGGAAATGACGTGCTCGGATTCGAGGGTATGTTCGGCGCCATGCTGGTCACGGTAGATCGTTGCCCAAGTTCCGTTCGCGTCGTCATATTCGCAACGGATGACGCGGCAACCCATATGAATGGCACCTCCCATTGCCTCAGTTTTCGCCGCGCAGGTTTCCCACATCATTCCCGGCCCTCGGCGCGGATATTTGAATGAATTGATCAGCGTTTTGATGACCTTAGAGCTGTCTTTCGGGCGACGCTGCGGGAAGAGAGCGTTTTTGATTGCGCTGCCAAGAGAAAGACCCTTGATCCGTTGCGCAGCCCAATCCGCCGAAATCTCGCGGCAACTCATTCCCCAAACCTTTTCGGTGTAGCTCTTAAAGAAAGTATTGAACAAGCGTTTGCCGAACTGGTTGCTGACCCAGTCTTCGAAATTTCGCGGGTTTCGCACCGGCATGAGCCGCGCCTTCAACCACGACAAAACACAAAGCGTGGATTTGAGAAGACCGAGTTTCACCAGCGCTTCAAAAGGCCGCAGGGGATACGCGAAGAATTTCCCGCCGTAAAAAATTCGCGAGCTGCGAGGCCGGTCCAGCATGTCGTTCGGCAGAATTTCGCTCCAGAAATCGTTCACTTCTTTTGACTTGGAGAAGAAACGATGGCCGCCAATGTCGAAGTGAAACCCTTTGTAGGTGGTGGTGCGGGAGATACCGCCGACGTAAACCGGGTCAGCTTCCAAGACGGTGACCGCGACGTCGTTTTTCGACAGAAGATACGCGGCGGTGAGGCCGGCTGGTCCGGCACCGATTATGGCGACGTTTGTTTTCATTAAATCAGGCGACCCAATTTCCGCGTGTAAAATTCCAGATGTTCCAGCTTTCCAGACCCAACCCCGCCGCTCCGATCAGGGCGATTGCCGTCACCGCGGTTGCGCGGCCCAGCCAGGAGCGGAGAGGAAGATTGTGCAAATAATGCAAAAGCGCCAGCACGATAAGTGGATGCAAACAAAACTCGTATCGGAGCATGCTTTCCATGTTGACGCAAGCGACGCCCGAGACGGCGAGGAAATAGAGGACGAACGCTGCAAAATGAAATACGATGCGCACCGAACGATTGGTTTGACGTTGCTTCGGCAGAAAAAATTCGGCGGCAAACATCCCGAGCAGCACCATTCCGCCGATTGTCATCGCCATCTGGCTCATTTCGGTCGGATTTGCCAGGTCGGGCCGGAGCCAGCGATAGCTGGATGGTTTAAATATGGCGAGATAATCGGGTCGAATATCCCAGCCGAACTGCTGCGTCAGCATGTAAATATCCCAATGCCCCCACCGAAACTGGCAGTAGAAAAAAAATCCCAGGCCACCGAGCATGGCAGTGGCGCTGAGCAATATGTATCGCCCATAATTTTCCAGCCAGCTACGAACATTTTTCAAGCCGGCTGCGCCGAGGTCCCAAATTCTTCCGATTAACGGGGCGAGTGCGCACGGCAATCCGACGATGCGGGTAGCGGACATCACAATTCCATGAAGCGCGGCCAACGGTCGCGCGTATCGGTTCTCGGCCCCGCTCCAGTAAAGAAAGCCGATCAGGGCCATCAAAAAGAGCGATTCGGAATAAGCTGCGACGAGAAAGAAAGCTGCGGGATGGGCGAGAATGGCGAGAGCGCCGAGCAACTGCCAGCTCGACGGCAGATTCCAGCGTTCTCCGAAAAGAAAAAAATAGGTCCAAAATCCCCAGGCAGCACATTGGGCCGTAATTAGTAACGCGTCTGCCGCGTCGAGGTCGAAGGCGCGGTGCAATATCCAAGAGAAAGCCGGGTAGCCCGGAAAGAAGCCCGTATTGGACACCTCCATCATTTTGTGGGAGATCGGCGGGACGATGGTTTGATAGCCCCGGTCAACAATATTGGCGAACCAATGGCTATCGTGCTGAACTAGTGTGCGATAGCGGTATTCGATTGGGCCCGTGGGGGCGAGGAGAAAGATCGCCACCATAATCTGGAGGATTGTGACAACGAACCCGGCGCAAAGTGCTTTGACTGTAGCGGATATCCGGACCATGTGACGATTTCGCGCAGCGACACAGGAAACCGGAAGGGGCGGAGAAAAGCAAGGCCCGGCAGTTTCGCCTATATTATATAGTACGTCTGTCATGGTGGGGTCTTTTGACGCTGTCTCTCCCGCTTTATTCGCGGCTCGGGTCGGTTGCCGCCTTGCAACGTTTGGGGCGATTCGCCGAATCGGTCGGACCCCACATTGTTCGGATGTCGCGAAGGCGGGCGATTAGGGTTAATCGTCCCTACCTAGGCGGCGAGCTCGGATTCCCCGACGACGCCGCGATACAAATCTTCGTAGCGCTCAGCCGACACCGACCACGAAAATTCCCGCTCCATCGCCCGTCGAATCAGACCACCCCAAACGGTCTGATCGGCAAAGAGGAATCCGGCACGTTTGATTGAGTCCCAAAAGGCATCGGGAGAATAGTTGTAACAAAGAAAGCCGTAGCCGGCCTGCTCGGGATCAAGCGTGGGATCATAATCCTGAATGATTTCGTGAATGCCACCGCTGGCGTGTGCAATCGGAATTGCTCCGTAGCGCAGGCTGTACATTGTGATCAATCCGCCTGGCTCAAATTGTGACGGCACCAGCGTGATGTCTGAGCCGGCTTCGATGAGATGAGCGAGCCGTTCATCGTATTGCCGCCGATAGGCGAAGCGCGACGGATAACGGCGAGCAGCGATGGCGAGAGCGGTTTCAAACGCAGGGTCGCCTTCACCGAGGATGATCAGACGGACGTCATCCGAGAGCATGCGATCGAAAAGCGGCGTCAGAATGCCGAAACCTTTTTCGGCGACAACGCGAGTAACCATTCCAAAGACCGGCCCGCGTGATGCGGGGGCAAGCTGCATGTCGGCCAGGAGAGCGTCGCGACAAATCATTTTACCCCCCAATTTCTCCGAGCTGAAACGCGCCGGCAGCAGGCGATCGGTCTCCGGATTCCAGCGGGCGTAATCCGCGCCATGCAAAATGCCGCTGAGCTTGTGAGCATTTTCGCGGAGAACAGCATCGAGCCCGCAGCCGCCTTCCGGCCGAAGTATTTCCTGCTTGTAGTGCTCGCTCACGGTGGTGATGCGGTCGGCAAAAACGATCCCGCCCTTCAGGAAATTGAGGCGGCCGAAGAACTCGACCCCGCGCAGGTTGAAGAAGCGCTGCGGCAGGTTGGTCAGCGTGAAATCCAGTCCCCAAAAGTTTCCCTGCTCGGCTAATCTATGAATCGTTAGGACCGTGGCGAAGGGCAGATTGTGCGCGTGAACGTAGACGGGGATAAGCGCGGCGGCCCAATCATGGACATGCAGGATTTGCGGGGGTGGAGTCAGCCTCCGCGCCAGCTCGATCGCGGCCTTGTTGAAAAAAATGAAACGCGCGGCGTTGTCTTCGTAGGGCGTTCCGTGCTCCCCGTAAATGCCGGGGCGATCGTAGAATTCATCGCAGCGAACAAAAAACACCTGGACGCCCGTGACGGTTCGACTTTCGAAATACTCCGCGACGTGATTTTTGTCGCCAACGCGAATATCGACGGTGACGCCGGTATTCTCGGGTTCGATGCGGTTGTTCTGGTGAAGTTCGCGATAAAAAGGCAGGACGAGGCTTACTTCGTGGCCCCGCTGGCGCAGTTCGTGAGGAAGCGCGTCGAGCACGTCGATAACCGCTCCGGCGCGTTGCATCGGCGGTCCCTCGGCGCTGATCATTAGAACTCTCATGTGGTCATGCCGAGCGTAAGTCGAGGGATCCCGTTGGGAAAGCTTTAAGCTAACTTCCTCGGGATCCCTCGACTGTCGCTCGGGATGACCGTTAAGTTCATGCGTATTCGCGCTTCAGCCATTCGAGCGCTTCTTCGCGGGTTTTGAACGCGCCTTCGAGTTGGCGCGTTTCGATTGCTTCCAGAATTTCACCGAACCTCGGGCCCGGCTTCATGCCCATCGCGATCAGGTCATTCCCCGTCACCAGCGGCGGAGGAATAATCGGCTCATTCGCAAACTCCTCCTTTTTGCGCTGAAGAAATTCGTAATTGTCGAGCATGGCATGACTGCTCGCGCAATCGACGCGATGCAGTTCCATTTCCTGTTCAAACGTCGGTCGTGCCATGAATCGTTTCAATTTCGCGACCCTCATGCGCGGGACATCCTTGAAAACCATGTGCTGTCGAACCATCTCCACGGCGGCGTCGATTTCCGCGCGTGAAAAACGCAACCGTTCCATAATTTCTTCCGTCATTCTGGCGCCGATCCGATCGTGATCGTTGAAGCGGATGCGGCCGTCGGCATCAACCCTGGCGGTGACCGGTTTCGCGACGTCGTGCAAAATGACACTGAACACGAGTGGGACGGAAACGGTTTCGGGCAGAAGTTTGAGCATGAGACGGGTGTGCTGGAAAACGTCCCCCTCGGGATGAAATTGCGGAGGCTGGGCACAACCTTTCATCGGCTCAGTTTCGGGCAGAACGCTGCGGAGTAATCCGGATGCATCGAGCAAGTCCCAGCCGCGGACCCGATGCGGGGAAATAAAGATGCGCACCAACTCGTCGCGAATCCGTTCCGCGCTGATTTCGGAGATAGCAGCGGCGTTTTGCCTCAGCGCCTTCCAGGTTTCCTTTTCAATTTCAAACTCGAGCACGGTGGCAAAACGAATCGCTCGCAACATTCGCAGACGATCTTCCGAAAAACGTTGCGCCGGATCGCCAATGGCGCGGATCATCTTTGCTTCGAGATCTGCCTGCCCGCCCACGAAGTCGAGCAGTTCGTTCTTTGCCGGATCGAAAAACATGCCGTTAATGGTGAAATCGCGGCGACGCGCATCTTCCTCCGGCGAGGAAAAATGAACTTCGGTGGGACGACGTCCATCGAGATACACGTCGTCAGAACGGAAAGTCGCGACCTCGAATTGGAATCCGTTTTCCAGAACAACGATGACGCCAAAATGGGCGCCGACGGCATAAGTGCGGGAGAAAATTTTCTGCACCTGTTCCGGACACGCATCGGTAGCGATATCGAAATCCTTCGGGCGAAGGCCGCGCACCGTATCGCGAACGCAACCGCCGGCGAAATAGGCCATGTGGCCGTGCTGACGGAGTTTCGCCGCAAGCGAGCGCGCGGTTTCTTCCATTGGCGTGGTGCTCACGTCGCCACTGTAGCCGTCCCGCTCTGTCGGGGCGAACGAGAATCACCGCGCCCCGCCTTCGCGCAGCTCCGGCGGGGCAGGCAGAGCGCCGTGGGTAGCAGCTCATCGGTGGTGGGGGCGGTTCACCGAACCGCCTGTGTCGCTATGTTCATGTGCGGGCGATTGAGGTCAATCGCCCGTACTTTCAGGTATGCACGGTTTTTGTCGAAGGGTGTGAATGATGAAGCAGATGACGGCGACGCAAATGCACGAATCGGCAACGTTGAAGGCGGGCCAGGGATTGGCAAAACGGATGTGCAGATTGAACAGAAGAAAATCGGTGACGTGACCGTGAACGAGCCGATCAGTCAGATTGCCCATAACACCCGCGAGAAGTAAAGCGAGGGAGAGATCCCGCCAGGCGTCCGGATAGGCTCGCTTGCGCAGGAGAATGGAAAGCACAGCGATCATTGCGATCAATGACAGGACGATGAAAAACGCGTTGTTGTTTTTGAAGGAACCGAAGGCGGCGCCGGTGTTGGTGACGTTCACGAGATAGAACCAACGGGGAATGATCTCGGGCGGCCTGGCGTCCGGATCGACGTGATGCAGGATCCAATATTTGGTGATCTGATCGAGCGCGTAGAGGGGAAGCGAGAGAGATAGGATCCACTTCATATCACAGCAGCCCCGTCATCCCGAGCGAAGTCGAGGGATCCCGCGAAGTTATGTTAAAGGTTTCGCAACGGGATCCCTCGACTGACGCTCGGGATGACGATTTCACTTGGGCATCACCACTCCCTCACAGCGATCGCACAAATTTGGGTGAGCGCTGCTTTGGCCGACGCTTTCGCGGTGCCGCCAGCAGCGCGCGCATTTTGCGAAAGGAGTTTTCTCGACGGTGGCCGACGCTTCAGTTGCCTCTTCAATGACAAGATCGCTCAAAATGAAAAATTCCTCGAGCTCTTGCCTTGAAATCCCGCCGATCGATTTGCGATCGCATCGCAACGTGACGCGCGCTTCCAGCGAGTTACCGATCAATTTTTCCTGGCGCGCTTTTTCCAGCGCCTGACCGATCACCCCACGGAGTTGCAGCAGTTCATGAATTTGTTGCGTCGCCGCTGGATCCCGAGTCCGGCCGTCAGATTCGGGAAACAGTTGCAGGTGGATGGAATCGAACACCCAGTCATCCTGAGAGGAGCGCAGCGGAAACGCCAGTTCGGCTCGGACCGAAGGATCCCGACGCGTTACCTTCAAGGTTTCATCACGGGAGCGCTCGACTTCATTTCGCTTCGCTGCATTCCGCTCGGGATGACGATAGCCCCACGCCTCTTCCGCGGTGAACGCAAGAATCGGCGCGAGCAAGCGGCACAGCGCATCGAAAATAGTGTCCATCGCAAGCTGGGTGGCTCGGCGGCGGGGCGAATCCGGAGCGTCGCAATACATCCGATCCTTGGTCATGTCGATGTAAAGGCTGCTGAGATCGACGGCGCAAAAATGATTGATGGTATGGTAAACCTTGTGGAACTCGAAAGCGGCATAGGCGGTCCTGCATTCAGCGATAACGTGATCCAGCCGATCGAGAATCCAGCGATCGATCAGCGTCATCCCGTGCGAAGTCGAGGGATCCTGCCGCGTTTCCTTTAACGTTTCATCACCGGAGTCCGAGCCGGACTGGCGTTTCTCGACTGACGCTCGGGATGACGAGCTGTCATAATCGAACAAGTTTCCTAACAAAATGCGGAGCGTGTTGCGAATGCGCCGATAGGTATCGCCGAGCCGGGTGAACATTTCTTCGGAGAAGGGAACGTCATCGCCGAAATTGATGCTACTGGCCCACAATCGAATCAGATCAGCACCGTGCTTCTTCACGAAATATCCGGCGTCGGTCGGTTTATCGTAGGTGGCAGACTTTGAAATTTTTTTGCCGTCGAGATCCACGACAAAGCCATGGGTCAGGCACATTTTGTAAGGTGCGCGATCGTTCAGCGCGATGCTGGTCATGAGTGAGGATTGAAACCAGCCCCGATGCTGATCGGTGGCTTCGAGATACATGTCGGCAGGGTCGCGTAACTCGCGGTGGGTTGCGCAAACGGCACGGTGCGAGACACCGCTATCGATCCAGACATCGATGGTGTCGTTGCGTTTTGTCGTTCCGGCAGGCAAATCGAGCTCGCGCGCGAGTTCTTCATCGCTTAACTGGAACCAGACATTGGAGCCCCGTTTGGCAACGAGATCGGCAAGTCTGCGAATCCAATCGGCGTTGAGGACAGCCTTCGCGGAGGGACCCGCTTCTGCGGGTCCGGTTGCAGCCGCGGTCGCTGATCGTGGGCCGGCGTCACCGATGCCGGCTACAGAAGCGGATTGAGACACGTAAAAAACCGGCAATGGCACGCCCCAACTTCGCTGGCGCGAGATCACCCAATCGGGACGTGATTCCACCGTGCCGGCAATCCGGTTCTCGCCCCACGAAGGTATCCATTTTACCTGGTGATGAATGGCATCGAGCGCCTTGGCGCGAATTTCGTCCAGACGAATAAAGAATTGCTCGACTGCGCGAAAGATGATCGGCGTTTTCGAACGCCAGCAATACGGATAGGTGTGATGAAATTTCTGTTCCGCCAGGAGCATGCCTTTGTCGCGCAGGATGCGAATGATATCGGTGTTGGCGTCAAAGACATATTTGCCGACCAGTTCAGGAATCTCGACCTCGTTAGTATAGCGGCCGTGATCGTCGACGGGTGAAAGGATCGGAAAACCGTTTTTTGATCCGAGAACGTAATCGTCTTCGCCATGGCCGGGCGCGATGTGGACCGCCCCGGTACCGGAATCCATGGTGACAAAGTCGGCGGTCAGGACCATGGCGGTGCGCGGCAGAAACGGATGCTGAGCTCCGATGCCTTCGAGTCTGTCGCCGGGGAACGATTCGATGGGTTCGCCGGTGGGCTGAAAGCCAGTGGCAGCGCAAAACTGGGGAACAAGTTTATCGGCGAGGACCAGAGTTTCTGTTTCTCTAGCCGCGGTCCCCGACCGCCGATTTTCTTCCGCCTCTCGGCGGTCAGAGACCGCCGCTACTACAGAGCCGGCGACCGCGGCTACAGGCCGAGTGAATTCCTGGACCACATAAATTTCTTTTGGGTGCACGGCTATGAGCAGGTTGGCCGGCAATGTCCACGGCGTGGTGGTCCAAATTGCGATGCCGGCCTTGTCTTTCAGCCGTCCGGAAATGATCGGGAACTTGACGAAAACAGCGGTGTCATCGCGTTCCTGATATTCCACTTCGGCTTCGGCCAGTGCGGTCTGCGCGCCGGTGCTCCAAAAAACCGGCTTCTTTGATTCGTAAACCAACCCTTTTTCAACGAACACGGCAAAGGCGCGCAAAATCTCGGCTTCGTAGGCGGGGTTCATGGTGAGGTAGGGATTGTCCCACTCACCGAAGACCCCGAGACGTTTGAATTGTTCGCGCTGGAGATCGATGAATTTGCGCGCAAACGCTTCGCAACGTTTCCGCACTTCCAGCGGCGCGAGATCGCGCGATTCCTTTACCACTTTGTATTCGATGGGGAGTCCGTGACAATCCCAGCCGGGGACATAGGGCGCGCGTTTGCCGAACATGGTTTGCGATTTCACCACGAAATCCTTCAGAATTTTGTTGAGCGCAGTGCCCATGTGGACGTCGCCATTGGCAAAGGGCGGACCATCATGCAGGACAAACAGCTCCGCGTTCTCGCGCGATTGTTGAATCTCGCGATAAACCCTACTTTCTTGCCATCGCTTGAGTAACTCTGGCTCGCGTTGCGCCAGATTCGCCTTCATCGGAAAATCGGTGCGCGGCAGGCTGAGGGTATCCTTGTAGTTCTGCGACATGGCGAAGAGCGTTGCTACCTAGCACCCGCGATTCGACAAATCAATCGGGGCTGCTCCGCGCACTCCGATGTAAAAGAACGCGGCCGGTTCCCACGGTTCAAAGGATCTGTCGGCTCTCCGCCTGCCGGAGCGATATCACTAAAACGAATTGCCTGGACAACCGCGCCGAATGATTAGCCGAAACTGATTGCTTGAGGTGCAGCAACCTGAACTAAACCTGTTAATCCTTACAAAAATGTAATTTTTGAATCCTTGAGTAAAGACTGAACTTCCGTAAAATCGCAAACTCCCACCCACAAATCAACCACTCTTACTCCCCAGACCTTGTGAATGGTTTAAGTAATCGACGAAGTTTTTTGGACCTTTCATCCTGGAAAAGACGTCCATCTACAACACTCTGGAACGAATAGAGAAGTATCTCCTCTCGCTGATGTAACCTGCCCACTCCTATGCAAAAAACCACTACCTCTCGTTCAGCTCTTTTCATCTTGCGCGCGGCTGTTGCTTGCGCGCTTTTTTGTTTCGCCATTCTACTTGGCGTCCTGACTATGGTCAGCTTCGCATCCACGCCATCCAGCGGCACGTTGACTACGGCGTCCGGTCCTGTCACATACAAGGCCGGTCCGTTTGTTCAACCAAACCCGTCGCCGCTAGGGCTGGGTCAGGTGGATACCGGTCCGCGCTGCAACGGCACTACTTTCCCTTGCGATAGTTTTGATCTCACGGTCACCCTTCCCACAGGTTACACCGGTACTCATTGCAATGCGGCGGTGAAGGTCAGCCTTTCCTGGGTAGATACCGGCACCGGACAGTCTGATTATGATCTGTATGTCTATGAAGGGGTCGTTGGTAACTTGGGCGGCAATACACCCGCTGACTTCCAATCCACCACCAGCGGATACCGTCCTGAAATCGCAACTGTAGCTCCGCTTAAGGATGGGACCAACCATTACACTATCAAGATCGTACCTTTCCAACCCACCGGTGAAACGGTGAATGTGAAAGTTGAGCTGCTTCCCGGCTCCGGCGGTTGTGGCACTCCCGGATTTGGCGGGGCTGACAAGACCAAAGCGAATTCGCCACGTTATATCACTTTTAATGCGCCGCCCGGCTCTTCGGCCGAGGTAAGTAACGGTGAGTTCAATATAGGATTCAATCCGTTCACGCATCGCATCATGGTAATGAATGCTGGTCCCGTCTGGCGTCTTACTCCTCCCGAGACTCTGGTACCGGCCAAGCCGGAGTGTTGCGAAGCATTGTGGGAAGACAAATCTCCCTCGACCACAAACATCCTGGGTCTCGATCCCATATTGTGGACCGATCAAAAGACCGGTCGCACCTTTGTTTCGAACAACACGACGGGCGCGGCTTTCGAGTACGCCTACTCCGATAATGACGGCGATCCGGGCGGGCTTACGCCTCTTGGCTGGACAGAAGTCGCACTTGCGGTACCGAACGGTGGCGCTGATCACGAAACTATTGGCTCGGGTCCATACCCAGCCGCGCTGAGTGCATTAACCACACCTGTTAATCATGGTCGGCCTGTCTATTATTGTTCTCAAGACATCGTTGGACCTGCCTCCTGCTATCGTAGTGACACACAAGGCGCGAGTTGGAATGCATCTGTTCTTGCTTACACGGGACAGGGCTCAGGCTCTTGCGGCGGTCTCCATGGTCACGTTCACGTGGCTCCTGACGGCACTGCGTGGTTGCCTGTGAATCAGTGCAGCGGGTTGCAAGGCGGCGTCTTTAGTATCGACGGTGGCATTACGTGGACCACCTTCCGGGTGCCGAATGCATTTTCCCAGGCGCAAGGAGCGGACCCGTCCATCGCGATCGATGCGAACAATACAATTTATTATTCCTATGTGCGGAATGAACCCGTGGCGACGGGCAATCCGCCGGAAGGTCACGCCCGAGTTGCCGTGGGTAACCGTTCCGGAACCACCATCAGCTGGGTTAACGACATCGATATTGGTGCGACTCACGGGGTGAAAAATGCAGCTGAGATAGAAGCTGTCGGCGGCGATGCCGGCCGTGCCGCTGTTGGTTTTCTTGGAAGCGATCGGCCGGGTGACTATCAGGCGCTCCATTACCCCGGTAAGTGGTATGCCTTTATCTCTACCACCTATGATGGCGGCGCGACTTGGACGACCGTCAACGCTACGCCGAACGATCCCGTGCAAAGTATGGCAGGTATCTGGCAGCAAGGCGGGAGCAAGACTCAGCGGAATCTGCTCGATTTCAATGAGATCACGGTCGATGACAAAGGCCGAGTGCTCTACGGCTACAGTGATGGTTGCGTTACTCCTCAGTGTATCGCCGGCGCAGCGCCGAACGATTTCGTGGCATTCATGCGCGTAGCTCGACAATCCGGCGGCAAAGGTCTGTATGCGCAGTTTGACGTGGCCGAGCCCACAAAACCTAAGGCGCCGTGTTTGACTGGTTCACGTGATCAGTCTGGCGTCCATCTCAGTTGGAAAGCTCCTGACAATGGCGGATCGGTCATCAAGAGCTACCGTATATTCCGCGGGACAGCTCCGGGTCGTGAAGGAACCACGGCGATCGCCACCACAACTGGCTCTGTCCTGAAATTCGATGACACGTCAGTCCTTAGCTCGGTCCCGCTGTACTATTATACCGTCAAAGCGGTAAATGGTAAGGCGGCAGGCCCGGCGAGCAACGAAGTTGCACCGCCTCTTGTTGTGCCGCCTCCGCCTCAAAATGCCTGCAAAGCACCAGGTGTGACTCTGCTGACTGATGCAGCTGGAGATTCGCTCAGCCCAGAACCAGGCACTGACATGCTGGCGGCGAGTATTGCGCAGCAGAACGGGAACCTCATCTTCACCATTAACACTGACGCATCTCTGGCCAACCAGCATCCGATTGGATCCGCCTGGTACCTGGCTATGAAGGTTCCGGGAGCGACCGCTGGCACGTTCCGCTACACCGGTGTGCGTATGGAGTTCACCGGGGCTGGGCCATCATTCTTCTCTTACACGCCGGGTGCGAATTCCGGCGGCGGTGTAGATGGGCGCTTTGTCGATACTGAACAGCCGGCGGATCCGAGCAGCAGCTATAATGCTTCTACTGGCCAGATCATTATCGTCGTTAAACCGAGCGACCTTGGACTGGCTGTGGGATCGAAAATTGTGGGGTTTGTTGCTGGTTCTAGCCAAACTACCGATCCAACAAATAGTTTGGCTGGCGCGACCGAGGTTTGGGACTCAATGCCGGATAGCCTGACATTTACGAACGATTACACCATTGTCGGTACCTGCCCTTAATGCCCGCGCTTCGCAACTGAGAAAGTGGATAACATCGCTGCAAGATAGCTTGCGATAATGGCCGGTTTGAGGTTTGCGGTGGGTTTGTTGTGGGTAATCGTTCTTGGGTGCAATCTATTCGGTGATCCCGCGCCCCTTCATCAATCCAGCGCCGAGGTCTCGAAAATCGATGCGTGTAGTTTAGCGACCCGGGAAGAGGTGGAAGCAATACAAGGTGCAAAGATGCTCGACCCGTCGAGCAGCGAAGGGCCTGAGGTTAATTTTCTGCTTTCGCAATGTTACTACGGCTCGGCGGAGCCCGACAAATCCGTCAGCTTGGGCGTGATGCAGCGTAATCCCGCGGACGCCGGTACACGCACGATCACGCAGTTTTGGCACGAAACCTTTGGTCGGTTCGTCGGCGCGGAAAATGCCGAAGCCGCGGAAAAGAAACAGCAAGGGGGAGAGGGCGAACACCACAAGGAACGCGAAGGCGTGCGCCCACAAAAAATCGAAGGCCTCGGTCAAGAATCATATTGGTTAGGTAATCCGATGGGAGGAATCCTATACGTGCTGAAGAATGATCGAATGCTGAGAATCAGCTTTGGCGGCCCGGGGAGCGGGAATGACAAACTGGCCAAGTCGAAAGCGCTTGCCGAGAAGGCCGTGAACCGGCTATAACTAGGGTGCCATGGCCGCGGATAACGGCTATTCGGCGGCTACACACATGTCGAGGATAATGAACCCTGACGAGCGGTAGCCGGCGGAAGCAAGGACAGGCGAATTAGCAGCTGAGGAGGAGATTGTTTCTCGGTTTGACGGGGGCCGCAAACGGCATTTAACAGTCGAGCTGGGCAGGCTCGACGATTTTGCTTGCTCGTATCAGGTGAAGTTATACGCTGGCGGCCGGATTTTTACCGCAGGCCGACAACATGCCACTAAAATCTTGGGCGCCAGTCGCAATTGTTCTGTGTCTGTGTATCGGTCGAGCGGCCCGTGCGGAAAATGCCATCACGACTGACCCGGTAGGATCGACGACAATTTCGTGCCTGGCGAACTCCGACACCTATTTGGGGATTCCGTTCACACGTCCCCCGGAGTTTAATGGCACGATTAGCGGCATTTCTTCGAATCCTGCAGACACGCTGACAGTAAAGGGAACTCCCGGATGGTTGCCGAACCAATTTGTGTATGCTGCCGGCAGCCAATCAAAGCATTACTACGTGCTGTTAGGGGATGGAGTAAAAGAAGGGCGCATTTTTGCCGTCACGGCTAACGGCTCGAATACCCTTACTGTCAATTCAACTACAGAGGACTTGAGTGGAGTTACTGCCAATACGCAACTGACAATTATTCCGTATTGGACTCCCGCCGCACTTTTTCCAGCGTCCGATGCGGGAGTTTCATTTACAGCGACAGGCTCCCCTCCGACCTATCAGACTCTTCTGCGTATCCCAAACTACTCAGCTCCCGGGATCAACCAGCCGTACCTTGCAGAATACTACTTTAGCAACGGCGCTTGGCGGCTTGTTGCCGACGGCCTTAGCAATCCTCCGGACCGAGGTGACGACCCGTTGTTGCCCAATGGGTATTTTGTAGTCCGTAATGCTAATGGTGCACCGAGTCGGCCACTAAGGTCTCTCGGATCGGTATTAATGAAGAGAATAGCGGTTCCGCTCGTGGCGGCTCCGGCGAGCAAACAAGACAATGCTGTGACGATGATTCGGCCGGTCGGTGTTTCCTTGGACGCGACGGGGTTGGCTCCGATCGACAATTCGTTTGTACAGAATGACCAACTACTGCTTTTCAATAATCGCCAGGCACAATTCAATAAACGCCCTTACAGAACTTATACCTACAATGACGGTTGGAGGTTGGGTAGCGATGCTGTCACTGATCACGGCAAAGACATAATTCCGGCTGGGTCTGCCATGATCGTGCGCAAAACCGCTAGTCCGGCTTCTTCGATTTTTTGGATCAACTCGCCGACGTACGTGACCGCCACAATTCTCCTACCCTTGCAGGCCGCGTCTCGTAAGAGCCACGCCGGAGTTGGTACATTCGATATAAATCTGCCAATCGTTGGACCGAAGGGAATCGAACCGCGTAGTGGAGGAGCCGTCGGTGATCACCAGATCATCTTTACTTTTGCTAACAATGTTTCATTAACCGGTGCCAGCGTAACTCCTGGTCAGAATGGTGCTGCTGGCTTGGCCGGTCCGCCTGTTGTTGACGGTAAGCGGATTACTTTGAGTCTTACAGGAGTGACTAACGCACAAGTGTTAACGGTCAACCTTACTGGCGTGAGCAACGGATCGGTTTCGAGTGACCTAGCAATTCCTGTTGGAATTTTGGCTGGAGATACAAACGAGGATCAGCGAGTAAATGCCAAAGATATCAACCGGACCAAGGCTGCGTCTGGACACGTTCTAAATCGTACCAATTTCACGACTGATGTGAATGTGGACGGTCAAATCAACGTTGACGACATAAATTTCGTAAAGAGCTTCGTAGGCACGTCGCTGCCTTAAGCCGGCGCCCAAGATCACCAATCACTCAGAGTGACTGAGCTCGGAACATTCGCAGTAGCGCGGACCACCTCGCAGGCGAGCGAGGGGAGAAAGAACGCAAGCCATCTCCTGTGAATCGCAGCCCTTATCTTTTTCGCTCTGGATCGGGTAGGCGCGGAGTGATGCCTTACTCGGCCTAAGGCCGTGAGTCTTGGCCCTATTGAACGAGGGGGCCGCGTTCGAACCTTTGGAAAGAGGTGTACTCCCGCGAGGCGGGCAGACCGATCCGTTCGGGGATTTCGGATCTTACCATGTGTCGCCGGGCGCCAGGTTTGCAAGATACGGGTTAAATCAGGCTTACATGCAAGAGGTCCCAACATCACAGTAACGACGCGCCTGTGTGCAGTCCACAGTGCCCATTAAAGCTTGCACATGAATTGGCCTTGAACTCCACCCCGATTCGCTAAACTACAAACCTCCTTCCAAGCAGGAAAATTTGAAACGTCATCTTCCCTTTGTAATCATC
>JBKPQI010000079.1:0-9665 GCA_046733975.1 Verrucomicrobiota bacterium | reverse complement strand
CAGTCTCGTGGGCTCGGAGATGTGTATAAGAGACAGGCCGATAACAGTAGTTCGGTCACGAGAGCCAACCATGTGAACAGGAGCGGCGCAGGGACTTTCAGTGAAGTGAAATAGCCGATCGAGCCAGCGAAGTTGGTGATTGCTCCATACGCGCTGCCGACGAATATCCACGCCAGGAGGATGCGTCCGATGAGAATCAGGGTGTCAGAGCTTTTGGTAGCGAACCCGTCGGCTTTCGACAGCAGTGGGTGAGAAGTGGATTGCATGCGCTTTTACCCCTCTATTACTCTACTGGTCTCGCACGTCCCGCGATTGCGCCCGATCTGCAACGCCCGACCATTATTGTAGCTTGCAAATTAGCACCGATCCATGGCGCTGACCTGCCCCTTTATGATCCGTCCACACACATCAGTCACTTGGATGGCGCGTCTACTCAATCACCCGATCGGCCCGGGCGAGCAAGCAGGCGGTACATCGAGACCGACGCCATGCGTTTTGGGGTTGACCGATAGCTCGCATCGGCGCGGCGCCTGAATTGGCAGATCGCGTGCGGGGAGTACACGGTTGATACTCAGGCTTACTCATGGGGAGTAGATTTTGGGCGACGCGCACAATGCGAATCACCTAAAGAGAAGTAAACGATTCGCCTATGGAGATCGAACTTGCGGCGGAGCTCCCTCATCAATCCATTTGATTTGGATCCTGACACTATTGAACCAGCTCGTTCGCGATCTAGTCCAACTTCGCGCTCGACGCCGGTCTGCTCTAACTGCACCTCGGACGATGTCGTGTGCCATGCTACCGTCCAATGGAGCAATGAAAGTCAGGAATGGCAGTTGGCGGACACGTTTGGGCAGCCAGCTCACTGCAACAGTTGTGGCAGTTCATGTGCCCTAACGTGGGTCACGCTCAACTGAGAGCTCGAAGTACGCCTACCCGTGCATTGCAGGCGGCGATTGCTCTTTCGTGAATTTCTCGCGGATGTAGGGGGTCGCGTGGCTTGGGAGACAAGAGACAGTCACCCAGTCGGGCGCGAAGTGCCTCCACATCTATTACCGACGAGGAGTTGAGGTTCACGAACCCGCGCAAACCCGCCGGCATAACGCTCGGACTGGTATTCAAGCGGGAAGTGAAACCAAGGTGAGAGTGCGTCTCTTGTGGAGTCTGTTGCTCGCCCTTAGCGGACGTTGAGGTCATGCCGATGATGTCTGCTTCTGTAGGTTGAACGGACGTGCAACGGGAGCGGGAACACTTCCGTTATTGACCCAATGCGGACATCCTGATCCCCAAAGCCGCGTCGATCCGTTCGCGGATTCCGCAGGCCGAGATAGGTAAGCTATTCGTACTTTAACCTCCACCGTGTGGCTGCCAGAGTGTCTGATCAACCTGGGATGAGGATGAGATTTGGCAGCATTTCGCACGTGTAGAATCTAAACAGCCGGCCTGACGGCCGTCGCGGCCCGATTTGATGTGTGCAGGGCTGGAACTGAAACGCATGGTGGTTCATGTACATAGTCATGCGAAAGTACACCAAGGTTCGTTCGGTTGCGGATGCTGCTCGCCGCGCCAAAAGCGGCATCGGTCAGATCCTGAGGGAATCAAACGGATTTAGATCGTACTACGTACTGGATGGGGGCGAAGGCGTCGGTGTTGCCGTAATGATATTCGAGGACCGGGAAAGCGCCACTGCGGCTAACGCTAAAGTACTGGAGTTTGTTCAAGCAAGCCTGCTCGACCTCAACCTTGGTGACCCCGAAATCATCGCCGGGGAAGTTTTGGTGAATATAGAAATTTGATGCTGTAATTGTCCGATAAGGCTGCTCACCAGCTACGTGCGCAAGCACGGCGTCGAGCGGCGGCCGTGGCGTTCGCCAAGTAGCGTTAACTTCTTTCCCTAATTCCAAGGCGCTCGCTTATTGCACGCGGGGTTCGCGATCACTTGATTCTTTATGGCATTCTCCTCTGTTGCAGAGGACGAAAATCATGTGCGGCCGGTTAGGTTAGGCATTGGAGTGAGGTCAACTTTCTGACCATTGCGGACTTCGCGCCCCGTCCGGCGAGAGCAGCGGGTAGCGAATGACCCGAAGGCGACATGCGGCCGCAGCTTGCGCTTTGATTGGACATCTACTTTCTGGGTGCTCGCAACGTGCTATCCTTGAATATTGGTCGGGAGGCTCATGAGACGTCGCTGGTTCATTGCAGGGCTTGCCACGACGGCAGCATGGTCGATGCTTGCGCGCGCGCAGCAAGCAGCAAAACTGCCGCGCCTCGGATTTATTGGTTCAAGCACCGCCTCTGCAATGAGCTCCTGGATCGCAGCCTTTACAAGGCGACTAGGCGAACTGGGCTGGATCGAAAAGAAGACCATCACGATCGACTATCAATTTGCGGACGGCCGCAACGACCGTTATGTGCAGATCGCCAATAATTTCGTTCGGCAGAAGGTCGACGTCATAGTCACCTATGGAACGCCTCCCACCAAAGCAGCAAAAGCGGCCACACAGATCATCCCTGTCGTGTTTGCGGCAGCCGCAGACCCAGTAGGCGCCGGTCTCGTGCAGAGCCTTGCGCGGCCTGGAGGCAACGTTACCGGTTTGTCGCTGCAGCAGAGCGACATCGCCGGCAAGAAGATCGAACTCCTACGTGAGACGCTAGGTAGCCTCCGCAAGCTGGCCATATTGGGCAATATCGCTAATCCCGGAAGCGTGTTGGAGATCAAGGAGGTCGAGACCGTTGCCGGCAAGTTGGGCATCGAGGTTGTTACCCTTGAACTTCGTACCGTCGAAGATATTGCACCCGCATTCAAGACTCTCAACAAACGCGCGGAAGCTGTCTACGTTTCGACCGACCCTTTCATCCTTAGTAATGTGGATCGCATCAACGCGCTTGCAGCGAGCGCACAGCTGCCGACCATCTATAATGGCAGGGAGTATTTGCAGACGGGAGGATTGCTCTCCTACGGACCCAATTATCCTGATCTGTTCCGGCAAGCTGCCGAGCTCGTCAGCAAGATTTTGCTTGGTTCAAAACCAGCCGATCTCCCGGTGGAACAGCCCACCAAATTTGATTTTGTGATCAACAACAGGACAGCGAAGGCGCTGGGATTAACCCTCTCGCCGTCAATGCTTGCACGCGCCGACGAGGTGATCGAATAATTGGGAGATTGTCGCCTGTTGGCCCCTTTGAAACCTTTCCCGCGAGCCGTTCAGATCGCGGATCGGATTTTGCGAGGGGACACGTTATTAACGTCCGATTGAGCGGCCATCGAAGTTCGAGTTTGTCATCAATCTAAGGACCGCAAGAGCACTTGGTAACTGTGCGGCCGACCTTGCTGATCCGCGCCGACGAGGTGATCGGATAGTGCTTCTTGCCGCAGAGGCATGAGTCCGGTTCCGGCACAAAACGGGCTTCGCAACCGTCGCAACGAATGTCCGATATCGGAGATAAAGCGGATGTCGGTCGGGCGGGCGGCGACTTCCGCTTATGACCCGAAGCGGCCGTTCGGACCGCAAGGTCAGGCTTGATCCTGCCGATCCAACGGACGACAATTAGTCCTCGACCTAGGATGCGGCGGATGACCGACTTTGCATTGCCCGAGACACATTACGCGTTGAGTGGTGACGTCAACATCGCTTATCAAACGATGGGCGAAGGTCCGATCGACATCATTTTAGTTCCAGGCTTTATGTCCCACATCGAATTCATGCACGAGCTTCCGGGCTATACGGCCTTTTTGCGCCGGCTGTCGAGCTTCTCCCGTGTTGTAACCTTCGATAAACGCGGTCAAGGATTATCCGATAGGGTGTCGGATGCTCCTTCGCTCGAACAACGAATGGATGATGTGCGCGCTGTAATGGATGCGGTCGGCTCGGACCGCGCAACACTCTTTGGAATTTCCGAAGGGTGTGCGATGAGCGCTCTTTTCGCAGCTACTTACCCGGATAGAGCATCCAGACTTATTCTTTTTGGCGGATATGCGAACCGACGCGATATCGCGGGAGAGCAAAAGGAAAGGGCGCTGCAACGCGCGAAGCTTTGGGGCACCGGAGCCATGATCAAGACTCTCACTCCCGATTTGGCTGAAAACCGTGAGGCCATTGCTTTGTTTGGCAAGCTCGAACGGCTTTCCGCCAGCCCAGGGGCTGCTAAATCCTTCGCGCTTTTGAACGCGCTGATTGACGTAAGCTCAATTCTTCCTACGGTGCGAATTCCGACGCTTGTGCTCCATCGTAAACACGATGCTCAAGTTCCGATTGAACTGGGCCGTGATGTGGCCGCCCTCATTCCCGGAGCTAGATTTATCGAGTATCCTGGTAACGAACATGCGCTCACCCGGGGTGATGTGGACGCCCTGCTTGGGGACGTCGAGGAGTTTATCACGGGACATCGTGACAGTGCATCGGACGGTCATGAGCGCGTCCTGGCCACGGTTTTGTTTACCGATCTTGTGAACTCAACACGCAGTGCTGTCGCGAAAGGTGACCAAGCATGGCGCCGAGTACTGGATACCCACGATCAATTGGCATCTCAGCTGGTCGATAAACATCGCGGGACTTTGATTAAATCAACTGGAGACGGCATTCTGGCGACCTTCGATGGCCCAGGTCGTGCAGTTCGTTGTGCGTTGGCGATCCGGACCGCCTTGAAACAAATTGGACTACCAGTACGTGCTGGTCTCCATACGGGGGAGATCGAAATGAGAGGTGGGGACGTGGGTGGTGTAGCCGTTCATGTCGCAGCTCGCGTTATGACGCAATCTCAACCAGACGAAGTTCTCGTTTCAAGGGTTCTAACTGATCTAGTCGCCGGTGCCGGACTGACATTCTCCGCACGGGGATCGCACGAACTTAAGGGCCTGCCGGGACAATGGGAGTTGTTCGCCGCCAGCTAGACCGCAATTAGCGGACATGCCGGCCTATTCCGATGGACGTCATTTTCAAACTGAGGCGCCAGCGGCGCCTCAGTTGACGGCCTCTTTCATTTTCGGTTCAACGTGCGATGTCGTTTATGGGCACTAAACGGAATCGACGGTTGTTCTGATGGCCGCCGTTGAGTGGAGAGCAGACATCAGACGTTTGCCGCCCGATGTCGGCTAACGAGCGAAGGCGGACATCGGCGTCCATAGTGTACTGACCCGAAATTGCCGCAAAGCCCCCCATTTCAATTTGCTGGTCCTCGCGGCATAGTGGCAGGCCCGAAGGCATTCTGTTTGTCCCGCGGCGCAAGCTTATGAGGCGACGCGACTTCATCATCGCTGGTCTTGGCAGCGCGGCGGCAGGGCCGCTCGCGGCGCAAGATCAGCGTCTTAACAGAAGTTTTCGCGTAGGTGTTCTGGCGAATGAGGAGTGGCCGCCCCTTAACGGCTTGCGAGATGGGTTACGTGATCTCGGTTACATCGAGGGCCAGACCCTTGAACTGGTGAACCGATATGCCGAAGGATACCCCACCAGATATCCTGGTTTCGCTAGAGAGCTAGTTGGGCTGCCTGTGGACGTGATCGTGACCTGGGGCACGCCCGCAAGTTTGGCTGCCAAAGATGCCACCGCCGCCATCCCAATTATTATGACAAGCGGCGACCCAATTGCTGTAGGTCTCGTTCCCGGCTTGGCGCAGCCGCACGGAAACGTCACGGGGTTCTCGACGCAGGCAGCCGAACTGGAAGGCAAGCGGCTTGAGCTGGTTAATGAGCTGATCGACGGTGTTTCGAGCGTCGTTGTCCTATCGAACCCGACCAATCCGTATTGCGCAATCGCAGTTGAGCATGCGCGACAGGCGGCGGCAGTATTGAAAGTACCGATCGAGGTTGTGGAGATTGGACAGGAACAGGAGCTGGACGATGCATTTCGGAGCCTCACCCGTATTCGCCCAAGCGCGGTTGTGGTGGTCGCCGATCCTTTTTTGGCCAGTCAGCAACCCAGGATCGCCGAATTTTTAATTCAAAGCCGAATCCCATCCATCTATACCTACCGCGAGCAAGTGACGGGAGGCGGGCTCATTTCCTACGCTACAAATTACTACGAGCTGTTCCGGCGCGCGGCTGTAATGGCCGACAAGATTCGAAAAGGATCCAAGGCCGGCAATCTGCCCGTCGAACAACCGACTAAGTTCGAACTGGTCATCAACCTCAAGACGGCGCAGGCCATCGGTCTCGTCGTGCCACCAGCACTGCTTTCCCGCGCCGATGAGGTGATCGAATAGCACCGTTCTTTGCTCCGGTGGATGGGTCTGCCGTGTACCCGCCGGCCGCGACATCCTCGACCCGGATGGCGACGATGTCGCAGCCACGAAGCTTGCTGTCGATCGCTAAATTGAAGATGGCTGAGTCGCGAGCGCGACCTTCGATCTGAAGTTTAGTTTGGATTGACCAACGTGTTTGGGTCGGAACGGCGGCTTTGCCCCGCTCAGCTTTCCCTCATTCCAAGGCACTCGCTTATTGCACGCAGGGTTCGCGATCACTTGATTCGGCATGGCATTCTCCTCTGTTGCAGAGGAAGGGAATCATGTGCCGCCGGTTAGGTTAGAGCATTGGAATGAGGTCAGCTTTCTGACCATTGCGGACTTCGCGCCCCGTGCGGCCAGAGCAGGGGAGTAGCGAATGACCCGAAGCAGACAACGAGCTGCATAATCTGGTCTGGCTTGTGGGTCATTTCACATTCGTAGTCCCATCGCCAAGTGCTAAACTTCCTGGACTGACGTTCACTTATAGATTTGCGGGGATCGAGATGTTGCGATTGGCATCACGATTTGCGCCTTGCTGATTTCCGGCATCGCCTATGCTCAAAACGGAGTGCAATCCATGGATCAAATTGCGGGGACGTGGCGATTGATTGCTGCGTCAGCTACTAGCGGCGGTGATAGAAACGACGCCCCATATGGTCCGAACCCTTCGGGTTTCATCACGTACACAAGGGACGGCAGGGTGATGGCGATAATCAGCCATAGTGGCCGCAAGCCGCTTGCGAGCGGTGACCGCATTTCTGCTTCCGTGGACGAGCGGGCGGAGGCATTCGCGACGTCGTTCTCTTACGCTGGCCGCTATTCCTTAGCAGGCGACAGGATCGTTCATCGGGTCGAAATTGCCTCAGTGCAGAACTGGGTAGATACCGATCTGGTGCGGCTTGTTCGAGTTCAGAACAATAGAATCACGCTAACAACACCGCCGATTTCGGTCGGCGGACAAATCCGTACGACCGAGCTAGTCTGGGAGCGAATTAACTAAGTTTGTAGCAGGACGGTACGGCCGCTCTTGCCCTTAGCGGACATACTGAGGAAGCGTGCCAATGTCCGTTCTTAGGCGCAGAGCGGAAGTAATTTGGACCGACCGCAATTCCTGTTTTTGACCCGAAGCATCGCCCAGTATCATGCCTTCAGTGCGCGGTCAGTTTGGGCGGATCAGGACGGATCGGTTTTAGCTTGGTCGGCTGGGCCGCGCGAAGCACGACGCGGTCCTGCCGATGCTAGTCTTACTCGTTTGTTACCGCCGTGGTAACGTGTGGCGTTGCTCGATCGGCGCTATCAATCTCCTCTTGGGAGAGGCCAGTGAATTTGCGAGTGATTTTTGCCACATGCACCATCGCGGTTTTTGGATCGTCCATCATGACATTCGACGCGCTCGGCCAGAAAAAATCGCTCAAGGACCAACTGGTTGGTACTTGGATGCTGCTCTCCTGGCAGCAGAAAAAAGGCGACGGCACTAACGTCGAGCGTTATGGGGCTAGCCCGAAGGGTATCGCCTTCTTCGATGCAGGTGGGCGATACATCATCACGGTGATGCGATCAGATCGCACCAAATACGCGAGCAATGCCCTGTGGCACGGCACGCCTCAGGAAGAAAAAGAAACGGCGGACGGCACGATAACCTACTTCGGAGCATATTCGATAAACGAGGCAGATAGCAGCATCGCAATTCACGTCGAAGGCAGTTCCTTCCCAAACTGGAATGGCACAGATCAGAAGCGCTTTGTGACGGTAGCAAGTGACCAATTGACGCTGACAGTTCGTCCTCCGACTGGAGATGTAGTCGATGTGATTTGGAAGCGAGCGAATTAGTTTCGGTCAGTAAAGTCCGCTTCTGGCCCATTTGGGACCTGCCGCAATGTCTGCGAGGTGGTCGCTATCGGTGGAAAAGCGGACGTAACGTGGCGCCGGCCAAATCGACGCGAATGAACCAACTCAGACATTGCCTGTAATCTCGTCTGAGAGGGAGTCCGACGCCACGGATAATCTCAAAGGCTGCTATAGTCTGCGGACTGGGCAGGAGCGGCTTTCCAGCGAGGTCATATGCGGCGACGCGGATTCATCACGCTTGTAAGCGGAGCGGTAACGTGGCCGCTCGTGGCAAGGGCACAACGGATAGCAGGAAGGCCGCGTGTCATCCATCTCGCCCCAGTTGACGTCCCGTCGCAGCCTGACGCCACCCGCAGGCTTCTAGGGGAGCTTGGTTACGTTGAGGGGCGCAATATTCATCTTGAGTTTCGGAACGCAGCGGGAAATGTCGATGCGCTCCCGGCACTTGCGCAGGAGCTGGTGCAGGAGGGCAGCCTGGATGTCATTATCGCGATAAGCACGCCTGCTGCGCTCGCCGCCTATAAGGCAACGCAAACGATTCCGATCGTCGCCTTTACCGCTGTTGATCCGGTTGCGTCGGGACTGGCGGACAGCCTTGCGCGTCCTGGTCGCAACGTAACTGGTGTCGCGGTTTTTTCCGAGGAAACCACTGTTAAGCGAGTCGAGCTAATGCGGGAAGTCGTGCCGCGCGCTGTTCGTCTGGGAACAGTGACGACCAAAGTCACGAGCGGCGCACAGAGCCTTGCGCCCGTTTTGGAGACTGGTCGTAAGCTCGGTTTTACAGTTGAAGCGATCAACATCGATGACCCCGCTGATCTTGCAAAGGCCCTGACTCCAGAAGTCCTCGCCGGATTTGATGCACTAGTGTTTGTCCCAGATGTTGTGCTCAACGCCCACATGGCCGAGGTCATCAAGCTGGTGAACATGGCAAGCAAGCCGGCGATTTTTCCTTCCCCCGACTGGGTCAGCAACGGCGGCTTTATGTCCTTCGGGCCCGACTTTTCAGACGCTACACGTCACTTGATCTCACAGGTTGATCGCGTTCTGAAAGGCGCAAAGCCAGGCGAGTTGCCTTTCGAACGTCCCACCAAGTTCGATCTAAGGATCAACCTTCGAATCGCCAAAGCCTTGGGTGTTGAATTGCCCGCGACCATCCTCGCTCGAGCCGACGAGGTGATCGAATGAGCGAAGGCCGCTTCCGAACTTCTGAGACATGTGGCCCGCGTTGAAGCATGTCCGTTTCCGGGGACAAAACAGAAGTAGCAGGAGCCTGAGGCGACTTCAGGTTTTGACCCTATGCGGACATTGCCGGTCTGACGCCCGGCCTCATAAGTGTGCTAGGTTGAGGTGGGATTGTTTTGTCGCGAGGCTCGGCTCTACGTGAGGCGGCGCGATCTCATCAAGCTAATCGGTGGAGCGGTCGCGACATGGCCGGTACCGGCGCTCGCGCAGCAGCAACCGAAAACACCAGTGGTCGGATTTCTCAATGGCGGGTCACCAGACGGATACGCAACGTACGTGATCGGGTTTCTCCATGGGCTCATGGAAATCGGTTACGTCGAGGGTAAAAATGTCATGGTGGATTACCGGTGGGCTAG
>JBKPQI010000078.1:0-15319 GCA_046733975.1 Verrucomicrobiota bacterium | reverse complement strand
GTAATTCGGTTTGTGAACGTGTTGCACAAACGGCCGAAGAGGGTTCCGTCTTTGCCCCTCAGCTTACCTTCCGACGACTGGCTACTGAAGATCATCTCGGTTGAAAACAGGTTCGCCCTGGGTGTTTATCGGCGGCAAATGAAAGCCATCAGTTATCTCGGCAAGATTGAAAAGCTCCTCGGTGTGCCGGCCACTAACCGCAACTGGAACACCATTGAGAAGGTGGTGAAGATTCTTAACGAAAATTCGCCATCGTCACGTCCGCTTTCTGACATTGGCCGTTGAACGTCACTCGCTCTGCGTCGCGATAATCGGATCCACTCGCGAGGCTCGCCAGGCTGGCCCAAGCGATGCGCCGATCGACACGAGCGTCAGTAGCAAGAGTGCAATGGAAAAGCTGAAGAGATCAAGCGGGCTTACCTCGAACAGCATACTGGAGAGTAACCGGTTCGAGAATAGCGCGCCGATCACACCGATGAACGAACCAACAATTGTAAGCATCACGCTGCCGCGTAAAACATACGTCATGACACGGCCTCGCGTTGCACCGAGCGCAATCCGAATCCCGAACTCGCGCACTTTTTGCGACGTGGCGTAGGAAATGACTCCATAAACTCCGACTGCCGCAAGCAACAGTCCCACTCCGGCGAAGATGCTAACGAGAATCAGAGTGTAACGTCTTGTTGCCACCGATTGCGAAACCATATCAGCCACATTTTGAATGTTCTGAACCGGCTGATTCGGCTCGACCGCGTGGATTCGATTGCGCACACCGTCGGACAAGGCCATCACATCGCCTTCGGTCCGCAGAAAAAGACTCATCGTGGCCATGTCGTGGTTAGTCTCGTCCTGCAAATACGGCAGATAGACCGATGGAGCGGCAGGGGCATCCAGCGCGTCGTGCCGAATATTGCCAACCACACCAACAATCTCGCGGAGCCTTGGTGCCGCCTCTGTCCTTCTACCCGGTCCAGTGTAATTAACTCCAATGCGTTTCCCGATCGGATCCTGCCCGGGCCAAAACTGATGCGCGGCTTCCGTATTGATGATGATCACTGGTGGCGCGTTCTCATCGTCGTGGTCAGTAAAAAACCTACCCTTTAATAAAGGGGTGCCAACCGTCCGGAAAAAATCGGCGCTGATCCATGATCCCTCACCGGAAGGCAGTCGACTGGGATCGTTCGGCCGATCTTCAAAGACAAATGTGGCAGCAGCGGCATCCCGACCAGGCCGCCAATCCGACAACGCGGCAGAGCTCACACCTGGCAACGATGCCGTCTGGCTGAGCACGCCTTTCCAGAAGCCGCGACCTTTTTCGCTGTAGTAATTGGTGCGCAAGTAAACGCGGAGGAGCGATCGCGGCTGAAAACCGGGATCAATGTGGACGACCCGCCAGAAGCTGTGCACGAGCAACCCGACGGTCACCATCAGCACGACCGAACAGGCGAGTTCAGTTACAACCAGGAGGGACAGCGACGATTTGCGACGCCCAGTTCCTTCGTCGCCGCGCGTCCGTAAAGCCGACGCCAAACTCAACTGCGAAACGCTGAGTGAGGGTATCCATCCGAAAAGTAGCGTCGTGCCAATGGTGACGCCGACGGTGGCAACCAGAGCGGGCCCATTTAAATGAACCTGATCGATCCGCGGCAAGGGCAGATTCGGAATTGCCGCCAACAGCCGAAGGACGCTCCAGGCAATCAGCAAACCAAGCGCGCAGCCAGCTGCGCTCAACAACATTCCTTCGGTCATGAGTTGTTGCGCGATGCGCGAGACGCGGGCGCCCAAACTGAGTCGCACCGCCATTTCACTCTGCCGTTTCACCGCGCGCGCGAGCAAAAGCGCGGCGACGTTAACGCACGCGACCGTCAGGATCAGCACCGCTGCGCCAAATGTGGCAAGCAGAGGGAGACGAACGTCTCCGACCAAATCTTGTTTGAGCGGGACCAGGTGAACACTCACATCGCGCGGCTCCTCTGGAACGCGTCGCAAAATTGCGGTGAGATCATCCGCTGCGATCGCCGGAGTAACTCCCGGCTTCAGTGCGCCTACGACGCGCAAAAATTTATTGCCGCGCCACTCATGTATGGCCAACTCGGTCGAGTCGTGAGTTTGGGCCAAACATCCGTGTCGGGAAACAAATCCGACATTGGCGGCAGCACCCCCACGATGGTCTGGCTTTGACCTTCGAAATGAACTACTCGGCCAATGACATGTGGATCAGCGCCGAGCGCGTTCTTCCAAAAGCGATATGAGACGATTAGCGTGTCATTCTCCAAATACGTGTACTCACGCGGTTCATACAAACGGCCGAGATATGGCCGTATTCCGAGCGTGGCAAAAAATTGTTCCGACGCCGCGGTGCAGTTGACCAGCTTCGGTTCGCCATCACCAGTCCAGGTGAAGGTAAAACGCGGGATATACTCGGCGAGGTGAGCAAACGACCGATTCTGCTCGAGATAGTCGATGAAGTCGGGACCGGAGGCGGCAATCTGATTTTGCCCCATTGATTCGGAGCTCGCCCAGATCGCGTATAGCCGAGCCGAATCTGCATACGGCAGCGGCCGGACCAACACATCCTGCACCACGCTCAACATTGCGGTAGTCGCGCCAATTCCAACGCCGAGCGTTAAAATGGCAATGACAGCGAAGCCAGGTTGCTTCCGCAGCATCCGCAGCGCGAAGCGAATGTCGTCCCAAACACCGGCAAACCAGTTCCGAAATTTTTGCGCTCCGATTTCTGGTCCACGGTCCCGAACTGGTTGCTCCACGCGTTTTAGTTGCTTCGATATGGATTCGGGAAACGTCAGTTCGTCCAAGGCGAGTTGTTTTGCTTCTTTCTCAGATGCGCCGTGACTTAGTGCTTCCTCAAATCGTTCCTGCAGATCCTGCGACAACTCCTCGACAATTTCCTGCTCACGCGTCGGCGGCAGATTCAATGCCGCCAGCGATGCTCGAATTTCAGATTTGAAATCAGGCATACTCGATTCCGGTGATGCGGCCGATGGCTTCGACGAATTCGCGCCAGCCATGGCGTTGGGCAGCGAGGATTTTTCTGCCCACGCGTGTCAGCCGATAGTAACGACGACGCCGTTGTCCTGCTTTTTCGGTCCAGCGTCCGCGAATCCAGCCGCGTTGTTCGAGGCGATAAAGAAGCGGGTAGAGTGAGGCTACATTAAACCGGAGCGCGCCGCGCGACCGCGATTCGATCAGCCGTCCGATTTCGTAACCGTGGCGTGGGCGATCCTGCAACAAAGAGAGGATGAGCAGCTCCGCGCTTCCCTTTTTCAATTCCCGGTCCGGCAGTTGCATTACGATATGTTGTAATACGATATATTGTAACGAGAGACTCGCGTCAACTGAAATCGCGCCCGGAGAACTGTTCTGCTCGAACCGCCTAAAGACGGCTGCAGTGCTGCGAGTATCTAATCGAGTCGTAGTGTTCGCGACTCTCCTCAACTCTTAGTTATTAAGCGTCAGCTTTTACGGTACTGCTCGCCGTTCACCTTCTCCATCCACTCGACCGCTTTCCCATCCAGAGCTTCTTGAATGGCAATGTGTGTCATAGCGGTTGTCGGCGTGGCGCCGTGCCAGTGTTTTTCGCCCGGCGCAAACCACACCACGTCACCCGGCCGAATTTCCTCAATCGGTCCGCCGTCGCGCTGCGCCCATCCGACGCCAGAGACTACAATTAGTGTTTGACCAAGTGGATGCGTATGCCAGGCCGTGCGAGCACCTGGCGCGAAGGTCACCTTTGCACAACGCACGCGTGCCGGCTCACGCACCTCAAACAAAGGTTCGATGCTAACTTCTCCCGTAAACCACTCCGCAGGTCCCCTGGTGGAAGCCTGGCTTCCTGATTTTCTGACTTCCATGTTGTTCCGCTTAAGCGGCTAAGGCCCGGGATCGCATAGAGATTGGTCTCTCAACACTCCAACCTTACGCCACGTTGACGCCGTGGCATCGTCGGCCTTAATCCACGGGGCGCAGAATCAAATTTCCCTGATTGTTTCCCTTTGCGGTGAACCTGTAGGTCTCGCCGCTTCGCACATCGACGACTGTTGGCGGTCGCTCTCGCCATTTCTCATGCGGAGTGGCCAACACCGATAGAACGTGGCGCCCCGGTGTTAGCGACCCTTCATAAGTACCGCCAAATCCAATCCCGCCCACCATGACGTTATCGACATATACTTGAACGATCACGTAGCGGCCAATGGTTGGGATGCGATAGACGATTAGACGAGCGGTCCCTGCGTTCGCAGCCGGCGCGGAGGTAGATCGTGTACTCGCGCCGCCGTATCCGGTAAACGATAACAGACACGTCATGGCCAGAACAAATGTGCGAAACCAATTGTAATTCATAAATTCGCTCCTCGGTTAGAAACTTCCCTGTTCTGCCGGTAGAGGCAACAAATACGCCGGTTCCTCTAATTTTGCGCATCGAAATTCCGCTACACCTATATTAGTTAACGACCATGGTTTCCGAAACACGCCGATACCCCTGGAGAACATTTATTTTCCTGGTAGTCGCCGGCACAGTTACCGGCCCGCTGATTCTTCCTTATGCGTTCGGTTTGGAGGCAATCGGTCCGGGACCACATCCGCCGGTATCGATCCATTCTCTAATTCTTGCCGGGCTTAAGGAAAATCTGATGTTCCTCGTCCCGGCGGCCGCGATTGGCCTTTGGGTCGCGCGCAAAACCGCCCTGGGGGCACCCTACCTCGAAAGCTGGTTCGATGGTGCGCCACGACCAGCTCGTCCATTTTCGTCCATTGTTGGTCCCGCACTGTTTTGGGCCACAGTGACCGCTATCATCGCGTTCGCGGTCGACGCGTTTTTTTACCATGCGCTCAATGTCACCACGCCCGCACCCGAGATCCACGCGCGCATTGCGGTGCCATGGTGGCGCAGCGGCCTGGCGAGTCTCTGGGCTCCATGGGCCGAAGAAACTTTCGACCGTCTGTTCCTGCTTTCGCTTCTCGCCTGGCTGGGAATGAAACTCTTTCGCGTCTCTACGGATCAAGGTGGGCGCTGGATTGCGCTCTGGATCGCGAACTTGGCGACCGCACTTTTCTTCGGCTGGTACCATATCGACAACGAAGCACTGTTCGTCGATCCCGTACCCTTCATCGTCGCGTTGAGGACCATGCTAATAATTCTGCCCGCTGGCCTGGCCTTCGGCTGGATTTACATTCGGCGCGGACTGGAGGCTGCCATCCTTTCTCACTTTTTCATCGACGTGATTGTGCACGTGGTGAGACCGATCATTGAGCACGGAGTGAATTGATAGCGCCTCCTTTACCAGGAGCCTGACGTCAGATTGATCTTTGTGTTTTTTGAGCGGACGCATCTTTGTAGCTGCCGCTGTCTCAGCGGCAGAATCTACGGCTCTGCCGCCGGCGACGACGGCAGCTACAACACGCTCGAGTCGGGCACCCAAACGCCAAGGTCTAAATGAGAGCCGAGGCCGCTCCGTTTTACGCCGGCTTATGCTGAACCGAAACCATCCAGCCGACGCCGAACCGGTCCTGCAGCATTCCGAATTTCGGAGCCCAGAATGTTTTTTCCAGCGGCATGCTGACAAGTCCCCCATCGCTCAGAGCAGCAAAGACGCGCTCCGCCTCGGCTTCATCTGGCACCACAATCGACAGCGAAAAACCCTCGAACTGTTGATCTCCTTCACACCGCCCGTCTGACGCCATCAGATTGGTTTCGCCGATCCGAAAGCTGGCGTGCATGATCTTGTCGTCGAAGCAATCTGGCAACCCCTGCGGTTCCGGCGCGTCCTTGAAACGGCTGAGCATCACTATTTCGGCACCGAGCGTCTTGCGATAAAACTCAAGCGCCTCTTCACAGCGACCGCCGAAGAAGAGATAAGGCTGGATGGATAAATGAGCAGAGTTGGTAGACATGACTTGTAATTGGTTGAGTGGGTATTCGGATTGGGATTAATTTACATCGAAATTGCCTCGCGCGAGCCACGCTAAATTCACGCTGAAGTTGACGTCGCGCAATCAATTGTATCCGCGGCACGCGTCAGGTTAAGAGGTGAGCGAACGCTTTCATCCGCCGTAGACTGGCCCGAGAAGGCTCGGACCTGCTAGACTTCGCCGGTCGCAACAATGCAACAACGTTTCCTAGCTCCAATTCTTTTGGTTATCACAGCGCTGCTCTGGAGTTTGGGAGGGGTGTTGATCAAGTCCATTGACTGGCAACCGATGGCGATCGCGGCTGGTCGAAGTATTGCTGCGATTCCGGTGTTGTTAGCGTGTGCTCGCGGCCAGCGTTTCACATTTTCCCCTGCTCAGATTGGCGGGGCGATAGCCTATGCCGCCACCGTTGCGCTGTTTGTTTTTGCCACCCGCATGACAACCGCGGCTAATGCCATTTTCCTGCAATACACTGCGCCCATCTACGTCGCCATAATCGGCCGCTGGTATCTCGATGAACGGCCGCTGGTGATTGACTGGTGGGTCATCGCGGTGGCATTGGCCGGAATCGCTCTCTTCTTTCTCGATCGCCTAACGACATCAGGATTTTGGGGCAACATCGCTGCGCTTGCGAGCGCACTTGCCTTCGCGTCGCTGGTCCTTTTTTTGCGGAAAGAAAAAGCCGGCTCACCCATCTATAGCATCATTCTGGGAAACGCTATCGTTGGGGTTGCAGGCGCGCCGTTTCTGCTGCGGGCGCCGCTTCATCAGACGCGCGTTTTGTGGCTTGTGCTGTTGCTGGGCGTGCTGCAACTCGGGTTGTCTTACGCCCTCTATTCCGAAGCGATAAAACATGTCACGGCGCTGGAAGCGTTGTTGATTCCGCTAATCGAACCGATTTTGAATCCGGTCTGGGTGATGCTTGCGCTGGGCGAGCGTCCCGGACCCTGGGCGATAGCTGGGGGCGCACTCGTGCTTGGCGCCGTGCTCGTTCGCGGAATCGTCATGGTTCGCCGGCGGCGGAAACAGAGCGCTTAAGCGTGATAGCCTGCCGGCGGTTTGTTTGGTAGCTGGTTTCGCTCAATCAGTCTGCTCGTGCGAAATCGCGAAAGGCCTTTAGCAGACTGCAGGTAACGGGCCCCGGCTGGCCATTCCCGATAGCGCGATCGCCGACAGCCACAATCGGCACGACTTCACGGGTCGTGCTGGTGAGGAATGCCTCGTTAGCACTAACCAGATCATCGTCGCGCAACACCTCCTCGCGGACTTCGATACCGCGGTTGCGACCAACCTCAAAGAGCAGGTCGCGCGTGACACCCGGCAGCACCCCACAATCAATCGGCGGCGTCAGCACTATGCCGTTCCTAACGGTAAATAGATTGGAAGTCGCGCACTCGGTCAATTCGCCGCGATAATTTCGCATCACGCCGTCGAATGCACCGTGTTGAAGCGCCTGCTGCGCCGCCAGCGCCTGGTTCATCAGATTGTTGCTTTTGATCATCGGATTCACTGCCTTGGGGTGGTTCCGGATAATATCGACCAGCACAACCTTGCAGCCGCGCTCATAGATCTCGGCGGACGGCTCAACCAGCGGTTTGACGATAATAACCCACGAAGGCTTCGGCGTTGCCCTCAAGTCATAGCTCAAATCGCCAACGCCGCGGGTGACCAATACACGGACGTACGCTTCCTTCCCGCCGAGCCTGGTCGCGCCAATTGTATTCGAGACGTGCCCGGCCAGCTCCTCATCGGTAAATGGAATCACAAGTTCAATCATTCGCGCGGAGTTACGCAGCCGCCGCATATGGCGGTCGTACAGAAAGAGGCGACCATTATAGGTCCGCAGTGTTTCGTAAATTCCTTCCCCATACAGAAAACCGTGATCGAACACCGAGATCACCGCGTCCTGCTCGCCGAAGATCCGCCCGTTCACGTTCACCATCGCAGCCATGATCAGAATGTGTTTGCTTTAACTACGTGGTTTCGTCTCAGATCCAACAGAAGAAGGAAGTAAGCGAACTTTGCAGGGCCTTTTTGTCGTTGAGCCCAGCAGGATTCGCGCTAAGAGCCATCTATGACTGAACGAATTTTAGTGACCGGCGCGACCGGCACCGTGGGACGGTATGTCATGAAGCTTCTTTCGCAACAAAACGCCACCGTCCGCGGCGGGGTGCGAGATCGGGCAAAAGCGACAAGACAATTCGGGAGCACCGTCGAACTCGCGACATTTGATTTCGAAGACGAACCGACCTTCGCCCCCGCACTGAATGGGGTCGGGAAAGTTTTTCTTCTGCCACCGCTTCTACCCAATCAGCTTGAACTAATGAACAGGTTTGTCGACGCTGCGAAACAGGCCGGAGTTCGCCACATCGTGAAACTTTCGGTGATCGGAATCGATGACGAAACACAATCCACCATCACGAAATGGCATGGCGCCAATGAGCAACGCATACGCGAGTCCGGTGTCGCTTTTACCTTCCTGCGGCCAAATTCGTTCATGCAAAATTTCCTCAGTTATTTTGCGCCGCGAAATGGCACGATTTATTTGCCGTGGGGAACTGGCACCGCCAGTTTTGTGGACACTCGCGACGTCGCGCGTGTTGCCGTAGAAGCGCTGACCGACGAACAACACGCTGGCAAAATCTACACCCTAACCGGACCAGCCGCGCTCGGCATTGCCGAAGTCGCGCGAATTCTTTCCGAGACAGCCGGGTGCGAAATTAATTACGTAGACATTCCCGAAGAAGCAGCTCGCGCCGGAATGCTTCAGGCAGGTCTGCCACCCTGGCTGATCGACGTGGTTATGGAGCTGCACGCAATCAATAAGCAAAACCGCTGGAGCATGGTCGGATCCGACATTGAAGAAGTGACCGATAATCCCGCGACCAATTTTGTGCAATTTGCCCGCGACCACGCCAAGGATTTTGCAGCGAAGTAAAAAAATGTGTGGCGATCATTGAAGCATCAGCCTCTCCGCTTCTTTTCCGGTCACATTCGTAACAGACGGGGTGCAGCCAACAGAACTTCAGCCTGCCAGCTAACGACTGCTAGCTTCTCCAATGCCGATGCCCCAGCTCTCTAATTCCCAGCCAGTGTTTGTTGTGTCTCAACCAGAAACTCTGAAGTTTCGCGCTTCGCCGCATTTCGGACTTTCGCCTGACTGGCAGAAATGAATTCCGCCGGTGCGCGACGCAGACTGCTGATCAATCCCACCTTGGACAAACCCCAAATCAACCATTTGGTCGGATCCCACTGCCACGGCTTCACACCATTACGATAATCGTGCTGAAACTCGTGATGATAATTGTGGTAGCCTTCTCCAAAAGTGAACAGCGCCATTAAAAAGGAATCTCGCGCGCTGCACCGCGTCGAATAAGGCTGACGTCCAATGGTGTGACAGGCCGAGTTGATCAAGAACGTGCCGTGTTGCAATACCACAACCTTGGCCACGCCGCCGATAAGAAAACCGCCGAGCGCGCCCACCCATCCGTTCCAGATAGCTCCCAGCAAAGTCGGTAAACCAAAACTAACGAGCACGGCCAGGATGTGAATGCGCCGATGTTGCCACATCACCAGCCGATCTTTTTTCAGATCGGCAACGTTATCGAACGGTGGTTCCGGCCACAGCTTGAAGAGAAGCCAGCCGATGTGCGCGTGGAAAAACCCCTTGCGGATATCGTACGGATCTCCGTCGTGATCGACATGTTTATGATGCCGGCGATGTTCGCTCGCCCAAAGAAGGACTGAATTTTCGAACGCCGCCGCGCCGAAAATGAGGGTGAACAAGCGCACGGGGAGCCGCGCGCGAAAAGTGGCGTGCGAAAACAGCCGATGATAACCGAGGGTGATGCTAAAACCGGTAGCGATCAGTAGCACCAGGAACACCGCAAAGTGAAACCAATCGACCCCGAAATACCAGAGGTACAGAGGCACCGCCGTCAGCGTCAAAACGAAAGTGCCGATCAAGAACGCGCTCGTCGTCCAGTTAATACGATCAAGCGGGATACGGGACATCAAGCTCATCCGTTATCAGTTATTCGATTTCTGATCTCTGAACCAGTCCTCTCTCACCGGACGGGTCTTCCCAGCACCACGTCTGCCTTGACCCAGCTATGAACCGCGCCGCAGTGGGCGCAGGTAAATTTTTGTGGTTTCAATTTTGCTGCTTGCCACAGTTTTTCTTCGATCGTGCGCCCGGTGTCGGTGAGCTTGGAGGTAGAAGGACAACGCACGAGTAAACTCTTGATGTTCACGCCCGCACTTGGTTTTTGCCGCCGGGGCGGTTCGAAATAAAATCGCCGTGCCATCAGAGCCGGTAAACTATCCGCGCCTTCGCGGTATCGTAAGGTGACATCTCCATCCTGACGCGGTCGCCCACGGTCAGCCGAATGAAACGCTTGCGCATCTTTCCGGAAATGTGTGCGAGCACGAGGTGATCGTTCGCCAGCGCGACCCGAAACATCGTTCCGGGCAGCACCGCCATGATCGTTCCCTCGAGGTCGATCGCCTTTTCAGAATTCATTGTATCGATCCCTTCGAAATGCCGGCGATGATTTGTGCCGCCGGCGGTTAATTCAATCTACTTCCGGAACCCCGAAAAATTCCGTCGCGCGCCATCCGGACGCGGACGCTCTTCGCGCGGGCGTGCTTCGTTCACGTTCAAGGCACGACCGTTGAGGTCACGCCCATTGAGCCCGCTCATTGCCGCGCTGGCTTGCCCACTATCATTCATGGTGACAAACGCGAACCCGCGCGATTTACCCGTCATGCGGTCTGTCATGAGGCGGACTTCATTGACGGTGCCGTGTTGCTCGAACAGATCCTGAAGATCGTTCTCGGTGGTCTCAAATGCGAGATTACCTACGTACAGTTTCATGGTGTGTTTGATCTGGAAAAACCAAGCAGCTACAGAGCCGTTCCCGGGGAATCGGGTTTCAAACCACCAATGAGCGAGGCTCACCTGACGATCTACCGTGCAGTGAAGTTAAACCGAGTAATCCAATAAGTGCGCACTATCGTGTGAATTGCGCCGAACACAAATGATGATTTCATGTTCAAAAACGGATTCATCTCCATCCGATCCGGCAGAGAATTCAACGCCGGGATTCGATCGCGCAGTGGCAGAACAACGACGCAGAGATTACGGGTGCCGCAGATTTCTGAATTCTGCCATTGGCATTGACGTTGGACGTTGAGCCTCATTGCGCTGCCCGCATCCTTCGGGTAAACGTTGAGCATCGAGCGTTTTCGCCTTTCTTTTTTTCAACAATCAACTCTCGACCAATTGTAATGGAAACGCCGTTGACGCCTCTCGAATTTGCTCGCCGCGCCCGCAAACTCTATCCCGAGCGGCTCGGGGTCGTCGGCGGCCTCTGCAGCTGGACCTATGCGGAATTTCTCGATCGATCTGATCGTTGGTCGGCGGTTTTGCAAAAACTTGGGGTTCGGCAGGGTGACCGTGTCGCCTATCTGTCACCCAATAGCCCCGCACAGCTAGAGTCGTTTTACGCCGTGCCGCAAATCGGCGCTGTGCTGGTACCATTAAACTATCGCCTGACGCCTGACGATTTCGTTTATCTCATCAATCACAGCGGCTCGCGTATCGTTTGCGCAGATCGCGACTATCTCGGCGCCATCGACAGCATCCGTGCTCGTCTTCCGCGGGTGGAACACTTTGTCGCATTGTCGGGAGAAGGTGAAAACTGGCTGGATTATGAAGGCGCGCTTAGAGCGAGCCCGCGTGATTTTGTTCGCGCTGAGATTCGCGAGACCGACCTGCTCACGATCAACTATACCAGTGGCACGACTTCGCGCCCGAAAGGCGTGATGATCACGCATCGAAATGCCTGGATGAATTCGATCGGCACGCTCGTCCACCAATCCATGACTTGCGCCGATCGTTACCTTTGGACGCTACCGATGTTTCACGCCAATGGCTGGACCTTTGTCTGGACCGTCACGGCTGCCGGGGCAACCCACGTTTGTCTACGCAAATGCGAACCGCGTGCGGTCTTCGAATTGCTGGCAAAGGAGCAAATCACGGTCCTCGCTGCGGCGCCGACTGTTCTCATCTCGTTAGCAAATGCAAAAGGCGTGCGTCACCTGGCTCCGAAAGGGATTCGCGTTTTCACTGCCGGCGCGCCACCCGCCGCTTCCACCATCCAGCGGCTGGAGGAAGAATTGGGCTGGAGTATTATCCACGTCTACGGACTCACCGAGACAGCGCCGTTCATCACGGTGTGCGAACCGCGGCCGGAACATGCGTCTCTCAAAGTTGCAGAACGGGCGGCGATCAAAGCTCGTCAGGGTGTCGAGCTGATCACTTCCGGCGAGTTGCGCGTAGTCGACGAAGAAGGAAACGATGTACCGAAGGATGGGGTAACGCAGGGAGAGATTGTAGCCCGGGGGAACGTAGTCATGGCCGGTTATTATAATGGCCCGGACGCGACCGAAAAAGCGTTACGCGACGGATGGTTTCATTCCGGGGACGCCGCTGTTGTTCATCCCGACGGGTATGTGGAGATTCGGGACCGGTTAAAAGATGTCATCATCAGCGGGGGCGAAAATATTTCTTCGATCGAAGTCGAGGGCGTGCTTCTGCGACATCCGGCGGTGCAGGAAGTGGCGATCGTTGGATTGCCGCATGAACGCTGGGGTGAAGCGCCCCATGCGTTTGTTGTGCTTAAGCAGGACGTCAGTACTGATGAACGCGAGCTGCGGGAATTTGCGCGTGCCAATCTCGCCCACTTCAAGGCGCCGCATAGCGTTACCTTCGTCAACGAACTGCCCAAAACTGCTACCGGCAAAATTCAGAAATACATTTTGCGAGGGCGACAGCCTGGGATCACAAGGCAATAACTCCTTCTTCGCTGTTAAGCGATTCGCCGCTGGACGCGTTTACCTCGCGGCTGTGTCCACTGGCCTGGAGAATACACCTTCCCGGGCGGGTCTCGGATCCTTGTTATTCCATACCATCAAATTTCCTGCACCGTTACCCATAACGGTAAATTCGTAAGTTTGGCCGCTTCGCACGTCGATAATCGTCGGCGGACGGTCTCGCCACTTGGCGTCCGGTGTCGCGAGCGCCGACAAAACGTGCGGGCCGGCTGTCAGGAAGCCCTCATAAGTTTGACCATATCCGATTGCTCCAACAAAGACATCATCGACAAACAACTGAGTGATGACGTTGTTGCCCATGGTTGGGATGCGGTAGACGATCAGCCGCGCAGTTCGTGCCTTCGGACCGGCATCGAAAGCAGCCCCTTCTCCCGCTGTTACAATTCCGGCGGCCAATAACAAGGCCCCCACGGCCAGGAAAACTGCGCGACGACAATTGCAGCTCATAACTTTGTCCCTCCGTTCTCGATATCCCAATATACGCGACAGGATTGTGGTCGGCCACCGAACTATAGAGAATTTCCATTCCGATTTGCGACGGCGCTGTAAATCTTTTAGTAAACTACGCTGTCGTTACTGGCCTCGCCTCGCTTTGCGCGAAGGCGGACAACCATCAACTTCTTAGGTAGAATCCTGCCAGCATGAAAACCAACCGAATCGAAGCATTCAGCGACGGTGTCATGGCAATCATCATCACCATCATGGTGCTGGAATTGAAGGCGCCACACGATCCCACGCCAGTTTCACTCGTCCGAATGTGGCCGACCTTTTTCGCCTACGTTCTTAGCTTCCTCATCATCGCCATTTATTGGGTGAACCATCATCATCTCATCCATATGGCCGGTCGCGTGGATGCCATGATTCTGTGGGCCAACATCAATCTCCTTTTCTGGATTTCGCTCATGCCGTGGGTCACAGTTTACCTCGGCGACAATCACGCCTTGCCCTTCCCCGTTGCACTTTACGCTGCCGTCTCACTCGCGGGCGCGGTGTCGTTCTTTTTACTACGTGCGTCAATTGCGCGGCGCCATCACGATCGCGACTTTGCGGAAGTGAACAAAAGAATGGCGCGCAAGAATCTGGTAGCCATACTCATCTACATCGCAGCGGTCGTGGCCGCGTTCATCTATACTCCGCTGGCGCTCGTGCTCACTGCTACGCCGGCGATGATGTATTTCCTGCCGGAACGCGGCCTCGAGAAACTCGAGACCTGATCGCTGATGCAGACGAAAGGAGAATGAAGAAGGTAGAAAGTTCTGGAGCTGCTTCGTTAGGGTGTGTGGGCAATAATCCAATCACCAATTAATTTAACCGCAGCATCGGCTTCGGGAAAGGCGCCGGCCCAGATCGGCCACACGTGCTGCATTCCTGCGGCGACATGCAGTGTTGCGTTTACTCCTGCCATCCCGGCATTGCGGACCAGTCGGGCAGAATCATGCAGAAGTTCTTCATCACCACCGGCGAGACAGAGCATCGGCGGCATAGTTGTGAAATCGACAAACATGGGCGACGCGAGGTTGCGCTGAATCGGCCTTTCATATACCAGCCGGCCATCTCCAACAAACCCGCGCGAGTCCATTCGATGTCGGCAATGGAGCGACTCGTCATGCTATCGCCGCTGCAGGTGAGATCGGCCCAAGGGGAAAGCGCGGCGATGCCGCCACACATGGGCAAATGACGATCGCGCACTGCGAGGACGCACGAAACCGCGAGACCACCGCCGGCAGAATCACAGCAGACGAAGTTTTGGAAGGTTCGGCACCATAATTGAGCAGGAATTCGTAGGCACGTACGGCATCATCGAGCGCCGCCGGGAACGGATGCTCCGGCGCCAGGCGATAGTTCGGAACGAGCACCCGTGCGTTCGCAGCCAGCGCCAGATGACCTGCGTTTTGCGTCGCGTAGCGGGCGTGCCGAGCGCGAACCCGCCGCCAAAGAAATAAAGAATGCTTCGCCCACGCGCTGCGTTCGGAGGTTCAGCCCAAAGCCGATCAACTTCGGCTGCCGGCGAAAAGGTGACGCCTTTTGGTTCACTCGTGAAATCTTCCGCCTTGAGGTCAGCTTCGCGCGCCTGAGCTAAAGGCATTTCGATCTGTTTCGGATAGCTCTTGAGTAAGGTCCAAAAGTCCTGAGCTTGTTTGCTGATCATAGGGAAAGATTAGATTGCAGATAACCGTTAGGAGATAGTAGATGCGGAATTCGATGTTCAACATCCAACGTTCAATGAGTCGTAGCGCGACTGTGCCAGTCGCCACTTGAACAACTATCGCCCAGGAGCACCGGGTCGGGTGTGGATGATTTCCATCCTGCCATCCTTCACTTCCCACATTTTCCGGTCGAGCGTTCCCACAATGATTGGAGCGTGATGAAGATTGGAGAGGTAGATGAACGTCTCGACCGGAATATTGCTGACCAGTTGGACGATCCACAGCTCCGCGGCTTTCTGGCCGTTTGGCCCTTGTTTCGGTACCACGTTTAAACTTCTGGATAAAGC
>JBKPQI010000077.1:0-22287 GCA_046733975.1 Verrucomicrobiota bacterium | reverse complement strand
CCGAGTCCATGCCCGGTGCCGTGGAAAAATCCCACCCGCCGGCCATTACGCACTTCTGTCGGAAACCCGCGCTTATTGAACAGCTCGGTGATCGCTGTGTGAATGCTCATTCCATCCACGCCGGCTTTGATTTGTTTTAACGCCAGCGCCTGGCCCGCTTTCACTGCTTCCCAGAGTTTGCGCTGCTTGTCGTTCGCGCGTCCGCGCACTACCGTTCGCGTCATATCGCCCCAGTACCCGGTCTTTGCGTCACGCGGGAAAATGTCGAGGATGATCAAGGAGTCCGCTTTTAGCGGTCCGAACCCGCGCTCGTGCGGATCGCACGCCTGATCGCCGCCCGCTACGATGGTATTTGTCGGCACCCCACCGGCACGCAGGATCGCGCTATCGATTTCCGCGCGCAGAATCTCCGAGGTCAGACTTTTGCCGCTCCACTTCAACGTCTTTCCTGTGCCTGGCTTCGATACTTTCAATATTTCCATCCCGCGTTTCATTCCCGTCTCCGTGATTCTGAGCGCGCGTTCCAGGAGCTTGATCTCCTCAGCCGTTTTTGTTTCGCGCGCGGGCCAGAAGAGTCCGTTGGTCGTTTCCAGTGTGATCCCGCGCCGCCTAATCTCGTTAGCATAGCCGAGCGGAAAATTGGCCGGCACCATCGCGCGTTTCACTCCACGTTTCGTTAGAAAATGCGCGAGCACTTTTTCATAAGGCGGCGACTGTTTCGCACTGCCTTGCACCTCGCGCTCCAGCGCGCTCAACATGACAAACTCGTCCGCCCTGGCAGTTTTCTTTGCCCGATCGATCTCCAAATCGCTCAAAACCAGGGTGCGCCTGCCGTTTTGCTGAAGGAAAATGAACGGGTCACCAATGAAGACGCCGGTCGCGTAAAGCATGTCCGCGTCAGAATCGCTGGGCGCGACAATGAGACGCGCAAGATTGGATTTGGTAGCCATGCTCGATGTTATGCGATTCACGCCACTTGTCATCCCGGCCGGCTAGAACCAGATGTCGTGCCCAGCGAAGCCGAGGGATTCGGCGGAAGTATGCGGCCACTCTTGCATTGGTCATCCTGAGCGCAAGCGAAGGACCTCGCCTGAGGTAATACGATCACCCAAATTACCTTGTGCGAACTACTACCAGCGGTGAGGTCCCTCGCCGTCTGCGCGGCGCGGGATGACAGCGGCAAGTTTAAAGGCAATCGGGATCCCTCGACTTCGCTCGGGATGACGAGCTTGGGTTACGTCCTGCGCACTTCCAGCTGTCGCCGCAAAATCCAGTGCAACAACCCGAGCAGCGCAAAGGTCGATCCAATCAAGACGATGGTGTTGAAAACGAAAACGTCGACGTTCATTCCCAAATACCGCTTTTGCTGACCGAAGAACACATTCGGCCGTTCTCCGCGGCGATAATCACTCTGTTCCATCTCGGCATTGGAAATCAGATCGGAAACTTTTTGATTCAGATACAGCGTCTCCGCCGTGACCGGGCCGTTCGCGTCTTTGAATTGGTTCGGATCAAATCGATGTTTGTGGTCGAGCACCTCGTCGATCACGCCTAAGTATCGATCGAGTTCATCGGGTGTTTTAGCTTCCAACCCGGACAGCATCGCGAGCGTGTCCTTCAAATCGTTCAGCCGCGCCTGTGCTTCAGCGTTGTTCTCGTGTTTCGCCACGATGCCATCGATCTCGCGTTGGGTGCGGTCCTGTCGCCGCGTAATCGGATTCAATTTCGCTTGCGCTACAATCATCTCCTCATATGACCAGCGCATGGGGATGAATTGACAAACCAGAGGCACCTCCAGCCTGCTGCTCATCTTCTTGTCCTCTTCCGGAGTGACATGCTCGGAGAACCAGCGCTCCATCAGATAACGAAAACCAAGATTGCGATTCATGTCCTCGAATTTAATCAACGCGCCGCTCATCAGGATCTGGGGAATCAGCACCCAGACCATGATGTTGACGGCTGCTTTCGCGTCGGAGACGAGCGAAGAAATTACCAATCCCAATGCGAGACTGCCGAGGGCAGTGATAAACATCAGTCCGAAATGGATCCAAAACATGCCGCGCACTTCCAGGATATAGTCGCCAATCAGGATGAAGAGCGCGCATTGGATCACGGCGAAGACCGCGAGCGAGGCAATCTTCGCGAAAATGTAATACGGCAGACGCACATCGAGGTTGCGCTCCCGCTGAAGCACGACGCGATCGCGAATAATATCGTCGGCGCTGTTCGCCAACGATAGAAACATGATCACGAGCAAGGCGATAAAGAGATATTGCGGAATGTGGAAGGCCGACGCGAAGTCGTACTTTCCGCTGTCGGAATAACGCAAGAGCGTTCCCGTAACCATCGCCAGAACCGGAGCGCCGGCAATCGTGATCCACAGATTCGCGCGATTCCGGAGTTTGCTGATAAACGCGCGCTTCAACAGGGTGCGCAGCTGTGTCCACTCGTCGTGCCAGCGAAACGGCACCCGCTTTTTCTTGTATGCCGGCGTTGCCGGGGAAGGCGCGACCGGTTCTTTGCGCAATGAGACCTGCTTAACGTCCTGGATTAATCGGAAAGCCTCGTACTTATCCCGCCAAAACTCGGGCGCATATCGGCGAGAGGGCACCAATTGCCCGCGATTATTCTCTTCGTAAATAATGTCGCCGCTGAGATCGCGCAGCGGCGTTTCCAGGACATCGAAAATAAATTCCGGCCGCGTCGTTCCACACGAAGGACAGGCGCCCAGATCAGCGCCGAATTGATGCTGATGTTCTGCTTCCGCGAAATACCGCAGCATTTCCGTGGGCGTGCCGAAAAAGACCAGCCGCCCGCCTTTATCGAGCAGGATGGCCTTGTGAAACATCTGAAAGAGTTTCGAGCTCGGCTGGTGAATGGTGACGATGATGATTTTATTGTGCGCCATCGACCGGATGATCTCGATGACGTGCTCGGAATCTTTCGAGCTCAAGCCCGAGGTCGGTTCGTCGAAAAGGTAAATGTCGGCCGAACCGATCATGTCGAGGCCGATGTTGAGTCGTTTGCGTTCGCCGCCACTGAGCGTCTTTTTAACGGCAGTGCCGACGACTGCGTCGCGTCGCTCGCTCAACCCGAGCTCGACTAATTTCCCTTCCAGCCGACGGCTTCGATCACGCCGCGACAAATGCGGCGAGCGGATCGCGGCCGCGAACTGCAGATTTTCGCCAATCGTCAGATGCTCATCGAAGGCGTCCTCCTGCGGGATATAACTAATGTAGCGGCGCAGTTCGTCCAGATTTGGGTAAAGCGACTGACTATTCAGCAGCACCTGTCCGCTCGTCGGCTGTAATTGCCCGGCCAACACTTTGAGCAGCGTGCTTTTGCCAGAACCGCTGGCTCCCATGACGCAAACCAGCTCACCCCGCACCACGTTGAATGAGATTCCCTCCAGGCCGACATCGCCACTGCCGAAACGATGTGTCACCTCGCTGACGTCAAGGGTGCGAACGATGTTGCGCTCCTCTTCGATGATGCGCTCGGAAAAATTGCACTTCAGAAATTGGCCCACATCGATGCCAATGGTGTCGCCGTCCTTCAATGGCGACGTGGTGCGAACCGTGGTCTCGCCGACCATAATTGGACGGTCCGCTTCCAGCACTTCGAGAGTGCCAACGCGCTTCTCGTAATCGCAAAAGATCTTCAGCAGGACGTCGCCGGCCGTTCCCGGCGAAAGCAAAATGTCATCCGCTTCGAGCAAACTCGGATTGTTCGACACCAGATACTCCGATTTCGAAGCTTTGAGTTGAAACCGGCCGCCCAAGGCGCGAGTGCGGCGACGCAAATCGAGCAGATCGAGCTCGCTGTCATTATGGAAGACGATGCGGTCCTGCAAAGTTGCTTCGACGAGCGTTCCCGCGCGCAGCCGGCTGCCGTTGAGTTCAGCGTCGACGTCTTTCAACGCCTTCACTTTTACTTTCAGTCCAAAGGTGACTGCGAGCGCCGTCTCCCGGGAACGGGCCCGCTCCAGTTCGACTTCATCGGAGTCGCGATTGACTCGGATGAAGATCTGCGGAAGCGAGACGTTTTTCTTGGCGTTGAAATATTGCGCCAGCTCCTGATAACTGAGCACCTGATCGCCCACTAGGATGCGTTGGCCAGGGTAAATGCGGCAGAACCCCCCGCGCGCCAGTGGCCGGCTGCGCACCGACACACTCTGCGAGCTGTAATTCTTCAGAAGAATCAAATCATGATAACGAAACGCAAGGAGGCGATCGCTGGCAGCGAGGCTCTTCAACATCACGTCCGACTGGCCATTGTTCCCAAACGAGATTGATTCCAGAGGCGACGCGCCACGCTGGTAAACGGCAGGATCAGACTCCTCGCTCGCGTTCAGTTGATAAACGATGTCGATCGCCTGGGCGGCCATCCCAAGTTGGGACATGAAGGAATAAAACTGCACCACCTGTTCCTGTTTCAGCCCGGCCTGCGAAATGAGGTCGTAAAGCTGAACGCCAAGCATGATCTTGCGATCGGTACTCAGCTGGACGCTGAGTTTTTGCGCCATGGCGGTTAAGTCCTGCTGTTCGTAAAGCGCCTGCCGAAATAACTGCCGCAGCTCGGAGTAAACTGCTTCTGGATAATCGTAACGCAGGAAACCGAGGCTGGAGTCGATTTCCTCTTCAAGCAAAACGCCGTCGGCCTTCGAAAAACTGGCGAGCACCTGGATCAGAAGCGGCAACAAGTTGGGTCCTTCGGATACGCTGCGAGGTTTGCGCATGGCCCGGCGCATCCAGCGGCGACCCGTCCGCTGCATGCGGTATGCGAAAGGGGTCACGCGCTGCACCGCGCGGTCGATTCTATCGGCTACCTGGGCGATCAATTCTGCCATTGCAATTTGGGTATAAAGTTTACTCCGGACGCCTAGTCCACGCAATGTGGAGAGCAGGTGTCCCGCCTGTGGGACAACGGATATCTCCCCGTTGAACTGTTCAAAGCGACCAGTTCTCGCCCATCATCCCGAGCGGACCGCACCGGACTCGAGCGATCCCGTGACGCTATCGTTAAGCTGGCGCAGCGGGATCCCTCGACTTCGGCGGGATGACGACGCCGCGCGACGCATCCGATCGAACGAAACCGTTCGAACCAATGTCGGAACCTTAACAAAGGCAAAGGCCTGACTCCTGCTCATTGCATTGACCACCTGCTCATGTAAATTTTCGCGTGCGGCAATAATTCCGCGCGACTGACACCAAATGGCGCAACCCGATCGTAATTCTTCCCGCGACAACAAGCGAAACAACGAGCCGAACTTTAACTGGCGCGGAATCGTTCTGATCGCGATCGCCTTTGGCCTCATCGGCATGGCTCTGCTGGTCCGCAATGGCGGTTATCAAAACGTTGAGGACGTCCCTTATAACCGTTTCATCGAGCTACTCGACAACAAGCAGATCATTAACGATAAAAATCTGCCCGTGACGTTGCTGGTTCAGGAAGGCCAGCCAACCCAGGCTCTCATCGGCTACTATCGCAAACAAACCGCCGGCGCGGAACAAGCTGTGAAATTCCGCACTACCATTTACCTTAATTATAACACTAACCTTCAGGAGAAACTCGCCGCTGCCGGCATCCAGCCTGCCATCCGAACAGAATCGAACCTGTTTGCTCAAACTCTCCTCAGTTTCCTGCCGATCGCACTTTTTCTCCTCGTCCTCTATTTCCTTTTCCGCCAGCAAATCCGCATGGCTGGCAAAGGCGCGCTGAACTTCGGCAAATCGAAAGCGCGCATGCTGGCGCGGGACAAAAATAAGATCACTTTCCGCGACGTGGCCGGGGTCGAAGAAGCCAAGGACGAAGTCCAGGAGCTGGTCGAGTTTCTGCGCGATCCGAAGAAGTTTCAGAAACTCGGTGGCCGTATTCCGAAGGGCGTGCTTTTGGTAGGCCCGCCCGGCACCGGTAAAACGTTGCTCGCCCGTGCCATCGCCGGCGAAGCAGACGTTCCATTTTTCTCCATCAGCGGTTCGGATTTTGTCGAAATGTTTGTCGGCGTCGGCGCCAGCCGGGTGCGCGACATGTTTGAACAGGGGAAAAAATCGGCGCCTTGCATCATTTTTATCGACGAAATCGACGCCGTCGGTCGCCATCGTGGTCACGGCGTGGGCGGCGGACACGACGAGCGCGAACAAACGCTCAATGCGCTGCTCGTCGAGATGGACGGCTTCGACACGCAGGAGGGCGTCATCATCATCGCGGCGACCAATCGTCCCGATGTGCTCGATCCGGCACTGTTGCGTCCCGGGCGGTTCGATCGCCAGATCACCGTCAATTTGCCGGACGTAAAAGGTCGCGAAGAGATTTTACGAGTCCATTCCAAGAAAGTGAAGTTGGCTGAAGGGGTGGACCTGGCCGTGGTCGCGCGAGGAACGCCGGGTTATTCCGGCGCCGAATTGGCCAACGTCATCAATGAAGCGGCGTTGCTTGCTGCTCGCCGCAATTTGAAGGGAATCACGCTGGCCGAGCTCGAAGAAGCGCGCGACAAAGTGCGGTGGGGAAAGGAACGCCGCAGTCTGGCGCTAAGCGAGAAGGAAAAGACCAACACCGCTTATCACGAAGCTGGACACGCGCTTTTGCTCGAATTACTCGAGCACACCGAGCCGCTGCACAAAGTGACCATCATCCCGAGGGGCCCCTCGCTGGGGAGCACAATGTGGTTGCCTGAGGAAGACAAGTACACCAATCGCAAAGCGGAGCTGCTCGATAGTCTGACTGTCAGCATGGGCGGCCGTGTCGCCGAGGAGCTTGTCTTCGGCGATGTCACCAATGGCGCGCGGGGCGACATCAAAATGGCCACTGCAACTGCGCGACGCATGGTCTGCGAATGGGGCATGAGCGAGAAGATGGGAATGGTGGAGTACGGCGACCACGAGGATTACGTTTTTCTCGGGCGGGACATCTCGCGCGCTCGTGATTATAGCGAAGCGACGGCCGAAGAAATTGATCGCGAAGTGCGGAAACTACTCGACGAAGCCTACGCCGTCGCTAAGAAAAATCTGTCTGAGAACCGCGACAAGCTCGACGCGATTGCCAAAGCTTTGCTCGAGTTCGAAACGCTTGATGGAACCCAAATCAAAGAGATCATTCAGCACGGTCGCATGCTCAATCCGCCACCGGGAGTTTCTCCCCGCAGCGGCGAAAAAATGGAGCCCGAAAAACCACCAAAACAGGTGGTGGTAGCTCCCGACGTCACTCCTCCATTGCCGGGCGCTCTCGGCGGCGCGCCGGCGTAATTCTCCGTATCGTCATGCCGCCTGCCACACCGTAGCTCGCATTGAGCGAACGCGGGAGGAAAGTCGAAGATCCCGATGCGATAGATTTAAGATTACACCGCGGATCGCTCGACTGACGCTCGGGATGACGGGCTAAGTTAGCCGGCGCCGACTCCGGCGTGTTTTGCCGGACCCTTGTCGGGAAAATTTAACACGCGTCGAAATCTTGGTATCCGCCTTGAGGTAACGTTTCATCAAACTCAGCGCCTGTTTGTTCTCGCGCGTGGTGTTGGAAATAGTGCAATCGGGCGGGACGACCAATTCATAGTCGCGCATATAAGCGTCGTTAGCCGTAAACAGAACACAGAAGTTGCCGGCGATGCCAGTGATGACGAGGCGGCGCACACCCAGATAGCGGAGCAGAGTTTCCAACGTGCTGGAGAAAAAACCGGAATGTTTCGGTTTCAGGACAAAGTAATCGTCCTCATCCGGCCGCAGCGCGTCGACCAGTTCACGCGCATGCCCCTGCCGGCAATGTTCAACCAGTCGCCGTATATCGGACCGCCAGCGGCCGAAGTTATCGTTCACATAAATCACCGGCACACCGGCCGCTTTTGCGCGCTCTTTGAGTTTGCGGAGCTTTTGCGACATCGCCGGCACGAAGCGCATCAACTGTTTCGCTTCCGGAAAATCGAGATCGTTGATCACGTCAACGATGAGCAAGGCAACAGTCGCCTTATCCGGTGCGCTGCCGTGGAGATCGCGATTTCGTGCAGGCATTAGGAACTGTAATGGTCGCCCTCCCCGCGGGCAATTGTACAGTGCAGAGAAACCCGGCTGTGATGCACTCTCGCACATCTCCTGTTGTCGCCCTGAGCTCAGTCGAAGGTTTCAACTGTCGATCCCTTTCTTGCCGGGCCCGCTGTCTCGCAGGTGTAGCTGCCGCTGTCCTTAACGGCAGATTTATCTCGTTTGTATCGCCGGAGACGGCGGCAGCTACAACGTCCAGCGTTTCCGCGGGAATATCCCGGCAGCCTTGGCCCACTTTGAATCCAGTGCCTTAGAAGATGCTTCGCAAGACACAACGCATCCGATAATCTCTGATTCATTATGGACCGAAAAGCCGTGATGTTGTGTGTTCTGATCTGCCTGGTAATCGCGTTCCTGCTTGGCCTCTCGAGCTACTCCGCCTATTTGATGCGATCACCTCTTCAGGCGTTGCCCGGCTTGGTTGGGCTTATTCTCCGCGACGGCGCGCTCATTTTTCTCGTCTTCTATTTATATCGCAAAGGTGAGCCAGCCGGCGGCGGATGAATTTCACACCACGCCGTCGCCGAAGAACGATTAACTGATGGGACTCCCAAGTCGTCCGGACGCGCGGAAGCGCGTTCCTGCGAAAGAATTCCCGACGCCTTCGAACTCCTAGATCTGGAGAATGTTTGCCGGCGAAATCACTCGCTAGCGCAACAGTCTCTCCAACGAGGCATCAGGTTCAGCGCCAAGTTCCGTCGCTTTCGTGTAGTGGCGCTTGGCCAGTTCCTTCGACGGCGGAGAAGCGGTGGCATAAATCACCGCCAGATTGAAATGCGCATCGGCGTAATCTGGTTTAACCGCGATGGCTTCGAGCATTTCTTTCTCGGCCGCTTCCTGCCAGCCCTTCTGGCTCGCGGTAATGCCGAGATAGTTATGAGCCGCCGCGCTCTTTGGATTAATAGCGAGCGACTTCGTCAATTCGTTCAAGGCCTCGTCAAACTTACTCTGCCGATAGTAAACAATTCCCAAGGTAGTATGCGAAAATTCGTCTTTCGGCGCGATAGCTACTGCCTTCTTCAAAGTAACCTCAGCAGCTTTCAATTTCCCGGTCCTGAAATAAACCACTCCCAAATTCGATAAGGAATAGAGATTGTTCGGACTTTTCGTCAGCAGTTCCTGATATTGCCGCTCGGCCGCGTGATACTTCCCGTGATCAAAGTTTTCCTTTGCCTGCTTCGCCAGGTCCATCATGTTGGGCGGCACGTCGGGTTTAAAGCCACCTTGCGCGCTAGCATCGGGAGCTGCCGTCGCTGTTTCGGTCGTCTCCACAATGGGCTCGCCGGGTTGCGTGGGGGCCGAAGGCTTGGCGTAGGTAAAGCTGGCCTTCACCGTGTTTGGACTTTCGTCCGAAATCGAAATCACCGGCTGACGCAACAACGCCAGTTCTTCATCGGTTAACTTAGTCACCGGTTGTACCAGGAACGCGATCTGTTCGTTCAGGGTATCCGATTTGATTTTTAATTTGTCGAACTCAGCCAGCATCAATTTCTTGGCCTGCTCGCGACGCGCTTCTTCCTGCCGTTCGCGCACCACGATGTTGCGCAAAATTTGATTTTCACGCGTCAGCTTCGCCGTTTCGTCCGCGTTCGCTCCGGTCAGCTTCGCTTTCTCCAACTGCGCTGAGGTATCCTCCAGCTGCGATTTTAATGACGCCACCGCCACTTCGAATTCCTTGTTCTGCTTCTGGCTCGCATCCAGTTGCGCGCGCAAATCCTCCAACTGCTTTTTCGCATCCGCTATTTCCTGCTCCTTTTTCGGCTTGTCCTCGCCCGCCTCGCGCACACTCTGTTCTGCGGCCGCCAATTTCTCCTTCAGTTCGGTGTTCTCCGCCACCAGCACAGCGACCCGCTGTTCGGAATCCTTTAACCCTGCCAACTGGCTCACCGCCTCGTCGCGCTCTTTCGTGACCTGCGCGATTTGCGAGTTGGCATCAGCGAGTTTCGCGTTTTGCGAGTCTCGCTCCTTCGCGATTTGAGCGATTTGATTGTTAGCCTCAGCCAGTTTGGCGCTCTGCGAATCGCGCTCTTTCGTGATTTCGGCGATCTTGTTGTTGGCGTCAGCGAGTTTTGTGTTCTGGGCATCACGTTCCTTTTCCGCCGTTGCTCTACCCTGCTCTGCCGTAATCAGCGCCTGTTTTAACTCCCCGATCTGGCCTTTCAACGCCTCCTGTGCTTTTTGATCGCCATTGCTGCTCTCTTGAATTTTTTTTAATGAGGTCTGCGCATCGGCCAATTTACCGCGCACATTTTTTTCCGCTTCCTTGGACCGATCCAGTTCCTGTTGTGCTTTTTCCAGTTTCGAATTCGATTCCTTCAGTTTTGTGTTCAGCTTTTCTTTTTCATCTTGCACCTGGCTGAACTTGGAACGCGAGTGTTCGAGTTCGGCTTCCAGTTGATCAACTTTCTCCCGCAACTTTCGCGTCGCATTTTTGATCGCATTCTCGTTAGCGGCAGGAGCTGGCGCCGCGGCTTCTGTCGCGGCTGGAGTGGCCGACGCCTCACCTGCTGATTGCACCACGATGGCAGGCTTCGATTTGGTAGCGCCAATATCGACGGTCGGCTCAGTTGAGCGTTGTGGTGAAGGCTGCGCTTCAGGAGGCGGCGTATTGGTCGCGGCTAGGTCTTGCTGCGTCCCGGATTTACTCTGCACTCGCAAGATGCTCTCCGATATCTTGCGGCTGCGGTATTCCACTATTGCCGGCTGCCATTCCGAATGTGTTTTCTTAAGCTCCTCCAGCAGGCTGCCGGCGAAACGGTATTTCGCCAGCGCGCGGCTAAATTGACCGTCGCGCTCGAGCTTCTCGCCCTGTTGCGCGGTCATGTAGGCTTTGAGAAATGATTCGCTCGGGTCGTCACTCTGCGCCTGTGCGGTGGCGACAGCGATAAACAGTCCAGCGAGGAGAAGGGAACCTAGTCGGGTCATGCGGGGATGACGGGCTAAAATAACAGAGCCGGCGCCGGTTGCAATGCTAAGGAGAAGCACGACAACGACCGCTGGCAGCGAGGATTGTGCCAACGCCTGGCGCCGCCCCGGAACTCTCGTCATCCCGAGCTCCGGTCGAGGGATCCGCAAGGAAGTTACCTTTAAGGTTTCGCAAAGGGATTCCTCGACTGGCGCTCGGGATGACCACCTGGCAAAACCGTGATCGGCGTTTGCATGCGCTCCCTCCGTTTGCAATCACCGATCTCAAACCTAAAATCTCGGTCAGCCGGTGGTCATAGCTCAATGGTAGAGCCCCAGATTGTGGTTCTGGTTGTTGCGGGTTCGAGTCCCGTTGACCACCCGCCGCGCCCGCGGGGCGCGAAATTTCAAATCTCAGACTTCAAGTTTCAAATCTCAGCGTGCCTGTAGCTCAACCGGATAGAGCTTCTGACTTCGGATCAGAAGGTTGGGGGTTCGAATCCCTCCAGGCACGCCATATCCTCCTCGCCAACGCATGACCTCTGCCCGCCGCGACCTCGACGGCAAGATCGTCAATATCGAGCTGACTCTGGCCAGTATCATTCAGGGGGTCGCGCTCTATTTCCTGACCGAGAACGCGCGAACTACTCTATCACCAAACAATTGGCCGTCGCTTCTCTATCTCAGCGCCGGATTGTGCGTCATTTGCATCTTTTGGTCCCGGTCGATCATTCACACTCTTACCCTGATCCGATGGCCACTCGAATTTGGCCACAATTTTCTCTACATCGCCTGCGCGCTGGGCGAAGCAATTCTTTTTACCCGACTCGGATGGCCCCTGGCCTGGTTCCGCTTGAGCACCGCTTACGCCGCGTTCGTCTGGTTGCTTTTCGTTTACGATTTGCGCCTCATCCGCGCCCGAATGCGGGAAACGGCCACTGAAGCCGAGCGATCGCTCTATCAGCGAACCTGGAACGATCAATTGCTCAATATCCGGTTGTTGATCCCAGGTCTCTTTTTCTTCAATCTCGCCTGCGCCCTCGCAATCGGTCACTGGCCGGATTACTTCCTCGAGCGCTCCGGCCACGTCTGGTTGATTGCAGCCCAGCTCGTATCATTCCTCGTCTACCTTGTTTACGTGACGCGATTCTATCATCAAATCGCGCCGCTAATCCTGCGAAGCCAGGAAGCGAAATAATTTAACCGCGAATGAACACGAACGAACGCAAATATCGGGAAGATAAATTGGCGTGTATTCGGGTTCACTCGCGGTTAGAAAATAGATGCTGAATTGATTTTGAAAACCGTGACCAGACCTTCGCGTTCGATCTCGGCATCGGAACGTCGTGCTCGTTCGCCTTGGAGGGTGCCGACGGTCGATCAGGTAATGGCGGAGGAACGAGCAGCCGCCTTTACTCGGCGAAGCATCAAGACCTCGGCCAAACTAGAGGGCCTGAAACTGGTGGTCTCCATGACGGACCTGACCACCCTCGAAGGCAGCGATACTCCCGGCAAAATCGCCTTTCTTTGCCGCAAAGCCATGCAACCGCTCCATCCTCGTTACGAGGTGCCGAGCTGCGCCGCGGTTTGTGTTTATCCAAATCTCGTTAGGGTTGCGAAAAAATTTCTCGAACACTCGAACGTCAAGGTCGCGTCGGTGGGGACGGCTTTTCCGGCCGGGTTGATTCCGGCGAAATTGAAACTGCAGGAGGTCCGCGCAGCAGTGCGAGATGGCGCCGACGAAATCGACATGGTCATAAACCGGGCAAGTTTTCTGGCTGGCGAATATCAACGGCTGTTCGATCAGATCGCGGCCACCAAGGAAGCATGCGGACAGGCGCATTTGAAAGTGATCCTGGAGATCGGTGAGCTGCAAACTTACGACAACGTTCGGCTCGCCAGCGAAATTGCCATGCGCGCGGGCGCCGATTTCATCAAAACCTCGACCGGCAAAATTTCGCCTGCCGCCACCATGCCGGTGACGCTGGTGATGCTGGAAGCGATTCGCGATTATTTTTACGACACGGGAATTCGTATCGGAATGAAGCCGGCGGGCGGCATTCGAACCGCTAAGGAGGCACTTGCCTATCTGGTGATGCTCAAGGAAACGCTCGGCGACGCCTGGCTGACGCCTGAACTTTTCCGCTTCGGCGCCAGCACGCTCCTCAACGATGTCTTGATGCAGCTGGTGAAAGTAGTCGACGCCAATTACCAAAGCGCAGATTATTTCTCACTGCCTTAGCTTATGCCGCGACGAAAATCAGCGCAGCTAACGATTGTTGAGCGGAATGGCGAGCAGAAACAACCGCTCGCCACACGGGATCGCAGCCTCGATTTCGGTGAACGGTGGAGTTATGCGCCCGCGCCAGAAGCGCACAGTTACATTAAGCTGCGCGAGCGATATCAACTGTTCATCGGCGGCAAGTTTCTTGCGCCGAAATCGGACGAATATTTCGATACCGTTAATCCGGCGACAGAGGAAAAGCTGGCGGAGATCAGTTCCGCCACCAAACAAGATGTCGACCTCGCGGTTACGGCAGCGCGCCGCGCTTACAAGAATGTTTGGTCGAAAATGCCGGGGCGCGAGCGGGGGAAATATCTGTTCCGGATCGCGCGGATCATTCAGGAAAAAGCGCGCGAGCTCGCCGTCCTCGAAACCATGGACGGCGGCAAGACCATCAAGGAATCGCGCGATATCGATCTGCCGCTGGTGGCAGCACATTTTTTTTATTACGCGGGTTGGGCCGACAAACTCGAATACGCTTTTCCCGGGCAAAAACCGCGGCCGCTCGGAGTTGCGGGTCAAATCATCCCGTGGAATTTCCCGCTGCTCATGGCCGCGTGGAAGCTGGCGCCGGCATTAGCGTGCGGAAACACATGTGTGTTGAAGCCAGCGGAAACTACGTCCATCAGCGCGCTGCACTTGGCAGAGATTTTCCAGGAGGCAGAACTGCCGGCTGGCGTCGTTAACATCGTCACCGGCGCAGGCGAAACGGGACGGGCCATCGTTGATCACCCTGATATCGACAAGATTGCATTCACCGGTTCGACCGAAATCGGGAAGCGAATTTCTACGGCTCTGGCCGGGACAAAGAAAAGACTGACCCTCGAGCTTGGTGGCAAAGCAGCTAACATCATTTTCGAGGATGCTCCGATCGATCAGGCGGTGGAAGGGATCATTACCGGAATTTATTTCAACCAAGGCCATGTCTGCTGTGCCGGCTCGCGATTGTTTGTGCAGGAAAGCGTTTTCCCAACCGTCATTCGCAAGTTGCGCGATCGCATCTCGACTCTGCGCCTCGGTGATCCGCTCGACAAAAACACCGATATCGGTGCGATTAACTCGCGGGCACAGCTTGATAAAATTTGCGAGCTGGTGGACAGCGGTTTGAAACAAGGGGCGCAACTCGTGCAATCACGAGCGCGCTTGCCTGCCAAAGGCTATTGGTATCCGCCGAGTTTCTTCACCCGGGTGACGGCCTCGCATCGGATCGCACAAGAAGAAATCTTCGGACCGGTTTTGAGCGTGATGACATTTCGCACGCCCGAAGAAGCGATCGCGCGCGCCAACAATACGGCGTATGGTCTAAGCGCCGGCGTCTGGACCGACAAAGGCAGCAAAATTTTCAAAATTGTGAATCAACTTCGTGCCGGCGTCGTTTGGGCAAATACCTACAACAAATTCGACCCGACGAGCCCGTTCGGTGGCTACAAGGAAAGCGGCTTTGGCCGCGAAGGCGGACGCCACGGGTTGCTGCCGTATCTTGCGCTGAGTTGAGCCTCGCTGTTCTCTGTTTCCTTTTCAGAGAATTATAGCGGCGGTCCCGTTACCTGAAGGCGATGAAAACACGCCCTTCTGTCATCCCGACCGCATACGGGGGGACCTCGCCAAAGGTCATTCCTCACACAAGCTGATTGGTTGTCTCACTGAAATCGTGAGATCCCTTGTCGTCATCGCGACTCGGGATGACACGCAATAAGCACGGTTTTGTCAGATTCAGAGATCGGTATCGCGCGGAACAAATTCGCGCTCAGCGAAGTCGCGGCGTGCATCGAAGTAAAGCAGGACGAACGCAATCCCGAGAAGCGGGCGAAGCACCGATTGAAGCAGGCTGAGGCAGACCCGCGGAAGATCAAGACCAGTTGATTTCGGTTCGGCTGTCATCGCCGAGAGAAAGGCTTGCGGATCCGGGTTCGTCATCAGGAGATCAAAGGCGTGACGGATCGCTGACCACGAAACCCACAGATCCAGGCCGCTGATGAACGCCATCCAAATTGACGCGATCAACGCGCCGCGCCAGAGAGGTCGTTGATACCACGCAAGGTCACGACGACTGCGCGCGAGTTGTTTGCTTTGCTGCAATGCCTCAGGAACGGTGGCATTTTCAATCACCGCGGCCTGTTGCCAAAAAAGAACGTTGATGAACCAGCGACCAAACAGCCAGACCTGAAGGGCCAGCAACATCAGAACCGGGATAGCCAAGAGTGGCGATTGCGCGGTGGCGAGGGTGATCGCGAAAATTGCCGTCAAGAAAAGGAAGAGGAGAAAGAAGCCGCCATAGACGATCACGCACAAGGTCGCCACGCGGGGCCAGAATTTAGCGGCGCGATTGAGCACGGTAGCGAGGCTGACACGGCAGCCGACCGCCAGTTCTGAGGTGACGATTTGCAAACCCGCGAGATAGACCGGCCACATCACGAATACCAGGACCATCATAAAAAAACTGAACGCGGCCGAGAGCAGGCCTGCAAAGTTCACCTCGTTGGTTGCAAATCGTTCTGCGAACAGAGTAACGAACTGGCCAAATAGTGAAGGCAGGATGATGAGCGCGCTCAGCCCGAGATATTGGAAAAAACCGCGGCCGTAGATCTGAAATGTCCGAGTAAACAGCGAACCCCGCCTTTGTGGAACCTGCGGCGGGTCGCGCTGCGCGGGTATTGCTTGCAGCGAGGAAAACAAGCCGCCGATCGCACCGGCGGTTATCCATTTCGTGTCGTTTTCCAGGCGCGCTTCGTTCGCCGAAAGCAACCGCCCCTCTCTTTTCCACTCCTTCAGCACCTCAAGGTCAACAGGACCATATTCCTTTCCGTCAACCCGAATAATCCAGCGGTCCGGCATGGCGGAAATTATAGCGCAAAAGCTTCGGTCATCCCGAGCGAAAGCCGAGGGATCGCACAATGAAACCTTTAGGTATCGCGAACGAAATCCCTCGCCCGAGCAGGACTGGCATTTCGCCCGGGATGACCGAAATAGTTAACTTCTCCTCTTCATGAAACTGCTGCTGATTGACGGTCATTACTACGTTTACCGCTCATTCTTCGCCATCCCGAACCTGAGCAATTCACGAGGCGAGCCGACCAATGCCATTTTCGGTTTTACCAAAACGCTTCGACTGATGGTGAAACATTTGCAGCCGGAATTAGGCGCTGTTTTTTGGGACGAAGGTCTGCCCCAGCGTCGGGTGGAATTACAGCCCAGCTACAAGGAAACACGCAAGGAGATGCCGATGCCGATGATTCCTCAACTGGATTTTATTCGCGCCAACATGACCGGCCTGCTCGGCTTTGCCAACATTTCGCTTCCTGACACCGAAGCCGATGATCTGATGGGCTGTTACTCCATCGCCGCCTGCAAGGAGAACATCGAGGTGGTGCTGGCGACGAACGACAAGGACCTTTACCAGTTGGTTGGCCCATGCGTAAAAGTTTATACCACTGCCAAGGCCGACCTCGTTTCGCCGAAAGACGCTTTTGCCTTACTAGGCGAGGATGAAGTTACCAAAAAATGGGGTGTTCCGCCCACGCTGATCGGCGATGTTCTGGCCATTTCAGGCGATACGGTGGACAACATTCCGGGCGTCGGCATTGGCCGGAAAACAGCAGCCGCATTGATTCTGGAACATGGCGGTTTGGACTCGTTGCTCCGCAACCTTGATGCGGTGAAGAGCGTGAAAAGCCGCGAGAAATTGCAAATCGGGAGGGACCAAATCCTCCAGAACCGCAAAATGGTAGACTTGGATTGCAAGATGGAACTGCCAGTGCCGATTGGTCAGCTCCGAATCCGGCCAGATTACCCCGGATTGATTGCGGCGCTGGAAAAATGTGAGTTCAAATCGCTTTTGCAGGAGGTCCGCGACGACGCTGCCCAGCGGGCCGCCACCGTCCAGGCCGAGCTCAGCCTATAGGGCCCAAAATTTTTTCGCAAAAACCCGAATATTTTCGAACGGCGCCAAAAAGCCCGCTGTCAAATAAGTCAGGTTAAGGCGATTCGGGTAGTCGCACGTGGCTGTATTTGCTGTTTCTCCTTGGCGTGCGCTGCCCGAATCTTTTTTTGTTCGAATTGACTGTCTGGCGCCGCTTCGTCCGATGGAGGGACACGCTTATGCGTATCTTAGGGTGCGCGGAAGCGGTATTGCTTAGTGTTGCGCCGCGACGCCCCTTTGCGTTAGCGGGATAATCTTTCGTCGACCACGTTCCGGGTATGCCAAAAATCCACCGTTGCACGTAGCCTCCAGCAGAGTTTGATAGAAGATAGTGAGGGTGGAAAAGGACGGCAAAACGCTCGTTACGCCTGCGACTGAAGGCCGGTTACGGTGTTGTGCTTGCGGTTATCGCAAACATGACAGAGGGTGACCCCATTGATCTAGCGCTGCGTGAAGATGTTGGCACCGGCGATATAACGACTGCGCTTCTGGTGCCTGCAGAAAGCCGGGCTCAGGCGCGCCTGGTGTCGCGAGAAAAAGCCATCATCGCCGGGACCATGACCGCGGCGGAAGTCTTTCGCCGGGTCGATCCGACGCTAAAAGTGTTGGTAGAATTGACCGACGGCACCCCCGTGCTGGGCGGCGAAACCATTCTCAAGGTTCAGGGAGCGGCCCGGAGTATTCTTACGGCCGAACGCGTGGCCCTGAATTTCCTGCAGCGCCTCTCCGGGATTGCGACGTTGACCCACGAATACGTGGAAGCAATTGGGAAAAATGCCGCTAAAATTATGGACACGCGTAAGACGACGCCAGGTTTGCGCGCACTCGAAAAAGCTGCGGTGGTCGCCGGTGGCGGCACCAATCATCGCTTTGGTTTGTTCGACGCCATTCTGATAAAGGACAACCATCTCGCGGTGGAACAGGATTCCAAGAAACTGGCCGCGGCCATTCGGCAGGCGCGGGCACGGAACCCGGAAATCAAAATCGAAGTGGAAGCCGACAATCTCGAACAAGTTCGCGCCCTGGTGCAGATGGACGGGATCGACGTCATCCTGCTCGACAACATGGAGACGGCGGAAATGCGCGAAGCGATCGCGCTCGGTCGCAAACAGGGCGTGAAATTCGAAGCCAGCGGCGGAATCAACCTGAGAACGGTGCGCCGCATTGCCGCCACTGGTGTCGATTACATTTCGGTTGGCGCGTTGACGCATTCGCCGCGCGCCGTCGATATATCGCTCGAGCTGACACATGTCGGCAGCTGACGGGTTGACCGCGGCGATATTACGCGCCGGGCTGACTCACTGCAGGATTGGCCGGGAGATCATGCTGTTGGACGAGGTACGGTCGACGAATGACGTCGTGTTTCAGATGGCGAAGGAGGGTGCCGCTGAAGGTCTCGTCGTTTTCGCCGAACATCAAACTGCGGGACGCGGGCAGCGTGGCAACGTTTGGCAATCCGCGCCAGGTAAAGGACTGCTTTTTTCCATTCTGCTGCGACCCGATGTTGCCGTGCAGGATTCACCACGCCTGGTGAATTGGGCCATCAAGGGAATTGCGCGGACGCTCGAAACAGCGTGTCGCCGTAAAGCGATCATTAAACCACCTAACGACGTCTATATTAATGAGCGCAAGATTGCCGGAGTGCTGGTGGAAATGCGCGCCCAATCCGGCGCGCCGCATATCGCCGTTGTGGGTATTGGGCTCAACGTTAACCACACCCTAGGCGACTTTCCCGAAGAACTGCGCGAACATGCCACCTCCATAGCTATCGTCACCGGGCGGGAAGTCGATCGAACTGCTTTTGCCATCACCTTGCTAAGAAATCTCGACCAACTGTATCGCGAGCGCTCACTTTAACGAGCCGTTCCGAGCGAAGTCGACGGATACCGGCGCGTTAGCTTAAAGGTTCATGGCGGGATCGCGCTCGTTTCGCTCGGCATGATAGGGTTTGTCAGGGCCGGTAATTTTGCAGCGCCTGTAATTTATCAAATGCCCGGCCCGAATCGATTTCCTCCCTCGCCATTGCAATTCCAACATTCATCTCGTTAGCCAGACCAGCGACAACGAAACCCGCTGCCGCGTTGACAACGACTACATCGCGCTTGGGACCAGTTTCCACGCCCGCTAGAATTTGCGTAATCGTTTCCGCATTCGTTTTGGCGTCACCGCCTATCAACTCCGGTAACGTCGCCTGTTCAACCCCAAGCCAGCGCGTATCCAGGACAGCCGAAGTGATTTTGCCAGCGTCAAGTTCCGCCACCGACGTCGGACCGATTGTCGAGACATCATCCACGGTCAGCGTATCGATAGCAGTTCCGCTCACGATCCAGGCACGTTCGCAATCGAGTTGCCGCAACACTTCGGCAAAAAGCTTGGTCAGATGGGGAGCAAACACGCCGATCAGCTGCCGTTTCGGACGCGCCGGATTTAGAAGCGGGCCGAGCAAATTGAAAATGGTCCGTTGATGTTGCCTTGCCAGGCGCAACCGCATCTCGGCCAGCGCTCGAAATGCCGGATGATAGGTGCGCGCATAAAGAAATCCGCAGCCGACGCGCTTGAGGCACTCGCGCAAATCGTCCGGTTCGAGGTCGATGACCACGCCGAGCGCCTCCAGGACGTCTGCACTACCGCTGCGTGACGTAACACGCCGGTTCCCATGTTTCACCACCGTCGCTCCGCCCGCCGCCAGCACGAAGGTGACGGCCGTCGAAACATTGAACAGGTCAATACCGTCACCTCCGGTCCCGCAGACATCGACGACCGGTCCGGCGGCGCCTTCGATTTCCAACGGAACTGCGCGCTCCAAAAGCACCCGGACGAACGCGGCGATCTCGCCGGCGCTCTCGCCCTTCTCATGCAGCGCCGTCAGGAAATCCGCTTTCGTTTTTGCTTCGACCGAGTCCGAGAGCAAAAACGCCACAGCTTCTTGCACGTCGAAGACGGAAAGATCGTTGCCAGCGCGAATTTTTTGCGTCAGCGCGATCATGCCGCCGTCGCGTTCACGCCGCCTGCGGCGCCATCTCGCGCAGCCATTCCCGATAAACTATTGGCGAAATTTCCGAAGGTTTGATCTCGCTCCGGCCGCCCCAAAAAACGTTGGTATAGTAAACCGGAATGGTTTCCGCGGCGAGATGCGCGTCTATCGCCGCTTTGTGCTCGAGGAGCCGCCTTTTATCGGTGCCGTGCGCGACCGCCATGATGTTGACGTTCCGAAACTCCGGCCCGCCTTCGCGCCAGTAACAGTGAGTGAGGATGTGATGACGGCCGACCTCACCGCCGGCTTCGATCTCGCGGCCCGGAGGTATCGCCCAATGAAAAAGCGCGTTGAACCGCGTCACTCGCACGCCGCCGGCACTCGGTTTCACGTGTTCGAGGAACGTCGAAAACCGGCCGATGATTTTTCGCGCGTCCAGCGCTTCCGCCACTGCATAAAATTCTTCCAGCGAAACGCCTGCTTCGCTCGCGCGTGCCAACCACGGCGTTGGTCGAATTTCTTCCGGACCAAACTCACGCTTCAACGCGAGCAAAATGTTCCACTCCCGCTCGCTCAAATCGACCGCACGCACTTCGATCATTTCTGCCCGCGATTCCGCACGGCTTCCCAACGCGATCGTTTTTCGGCGGACGTGGCCAACTCCAAGCGCGAAAATTCCCTTCGCCGGCATGACCCGGAAACGTTCCGCGCCGATTTTACCGGCAAGGATGCGGCAATGTTCCTCCAGCGAATATCCGCGAGGCACTTTTACAGTGGTCCAAAGTTTATACTCGGACCCCGCCGTTTGGGTATCGGTCGATCGCAAAACCACGTGACCCGAAAACGGGTCGCGTTGAAACATGAAATCGAAAGCTGCATCCATCTTGTCTTCGGCAACTTTCCACGCCACTAGTGCGCCATCGGCCAGATTCGTGGCGAGCAACGTTTGTCGGACCCGGCGAATGGTTCCCGCACGCAACATCGCTGCGATCCGTGCCATCACCACATCGACTGCAACAGCACTTCGTCGTGCGATTTCCTCGAACGGTTCGCGCACGAATCCTTCAATTTTGTCTTCCGAAATCGCCAGGATCTTCTCGTTAATCGGATCATTATGTTCGACCGGCAGCATGGCGCGATTATTCTCGCACAAATTGATAAGATCGCAGGCTGCTTGCGGGGAGGAATGCTTCCGCGATTTTGCAGGCATCTCTGTTTGACGGCGTTCTGATACGTTAGTGGCCTAAGCTGAATAATCCGCGTCTGACACAGACGCCCTACAATTGAGATGCTCTTCGTATCAGACCATCCGCCTATATGCTGAAAGCAATTTCCTTCGATGCCGCCGGCACGCTTTTTTATTTAACGAGAACGGTGGGCGATCATTACGCTGTTGTCGGGCAAGAAATCGGTTTGAATTTGGACGCAAACAAACTCGACGCCGCGTTTTACTCCACCTGGGCAAAGATGCCTCCGCGTCAGGCAATCGCGGGTCCACGCGAAAACGACGACAAAGATTGGTGGCGCAAACTGGCTGATCACGTGCTGAGAGACGCCGCACCTGAAGTGGGCGAATTGGATCGCGATAATTTCTTTGAAGTCGCTTATGAACATTTCTCCGAGGCTGGCGTATGGGAATTGTATCCGGAGGTCACTGACGTTCTCGAGCAAGTCCACCAGCGCTTTCAACTGGCGATCGTTTCAAACTTCGACGGTCGCCTGCGTTTGATTTTGCAGCACCTCGGTATCTCGAAATATTTCAGCCACGTTTTTGTCTCGAGTGAAATCGGCGCCGACAAACCCGACCCGGAAGTTTTCCGCCGTGTCCTGAGCTTCCTCGATTTGCAACCGGCTGAGGTCCTTCACGTCGGGGACGATCCCGAGCGCGACTGGCAAGCCGCCACCGCCGCCGGCTTGTCCGTCCTCGAATTAGATCGAACGAAAAACTCGCTGCGTGATTTGCTCGTGCTCCTGTAGCGGCGGTCTATGACCGCCGAGCATTCACTCAAGGACGCATTCTCGCGTCCCATACTTTGGGTCGGCCGGGACTCGAACCCGGAACCAACGCCTTAAAAGGGCGTAATGTTACCAAGCATTCCTCCGTTCAGTTGGCTAATACTTGACAAATAGCGTTTGTTTTCGCATCTTTGCGCCACCGTGCGTAAGACAAGGC
>JBKPQI010000076.1:0-6973 GCA_046733975.1 Verrucomicrobiota bacterium | reverse complement strand
GTCTTCGGGCATGCAGCACATGTAAACGGAATCTTGCCTGCCGCAAAGCGGACATCACAGGCCACAGAGGTTTAGAAACGCCGCCGGGATGGCGGTAGCTAAGAAGCTGTTTGACAACATCCATTCAGACCCGCGCTGGCTGCCCTTCCTGCGCGAGATCGGCGTCTGATCGACTGGACGCCTCTTGAAGACAACTGCTGGGTAGCAAAGCAGCGGCCAAAGTGTTGGGGCTGGCGCTCAATCGTTGGCCGCAAAATACATGGCAGGATAAACCAGCTGTATCGGGCGTCGATAAAGCGTTCGTCCATTACGCATTGACATCTCGCCAGCGCGAACTTTCTCTTTGTTCCTCTCTAAATCTGAGGTTGCAGGTGCGATGATCAGTTATTATGACTCGCAACGTCATCAATGTACGCGAAGAACCGAGCAGGACTATTGGCACAAAATAACATTAGGTAATCCGCAACCCGGCTGTACCTACGCCAAGGCGCAGTGTCATCGACCGTTTGGTGCGGCCTTTATCTCTGCACCATCAACCGTTCTATGAACTTGATTCGAACGAACAAATGGTCACTTAGGACCTGGCTTATCGATTCTTCCGGCAACATTGCGGTCTCTCGCGCTGGTGTCGCTTTCCTGGACGGCCAACCGGCGCCCGAGACGGACATCAAGCTTGGCCGCTCGATCGGCCCTTTATCCGATCGTGCGCCGATATCGTCTGACCCAGGCAGTTACAGAGCAAGCATTGCGGCAACTAGCTCTTCCGCGGGCGGCAGATATTGCGGTCAGCGTATCGTCGGGCGTTGACGGTTTCAGCCGAGGCTGAATCACGCATCGGCCGCACCGGGTGGTGGGCCGGTTAGAGTTGTAAATCCACTTACCGTCGAAAATCGAACGACGCTACTTCGGATGCTTCGCGAAGCAACTGCGACTGCGTCGCGAGGTCGACCATCCTTTGCGGATCGGCCTCGGCTCGTGCGGCATTGCTCAGGTTACGCTGGATGTCCAGCAGCGTTGCACGTTGCTCGGAGTTGAGACCGCTACCCCAGAGCATTGCTTCTTCCGTGCTGACAAAAGCTGGAATAATCAAGGTTTGGATCCGCTCCAAGAGAATGAGATCCGAAATTGAAATCGCTACGTTCCCGGCCACGTCGATAAGCCAGGTGGCGATCGCATCTTTGCTTCTGACGATTGGACTGATCATATTAACCTCTCAGTTTGCGCAGAAGAAGAAGAGGCCGGCACCGGCACGGTCGATCGACGCTGCGATTGCTTACCTGGCAAGATACAGCCGAAAGTCACAATCGCCTAACGATATTTCGATCTAGGTATACTATTAATAAGTTCGTCCAGATAGCGAAACAGCTTGCTTAGTGGCACGGATCGATTACCTAGATAGTTGATTACGTCATTCGACGTTTCAACGCATCTTTAGCCGGGCTTAACAAGTCTGAGGGGCTGGACCTTCGCTGAGACCTCGCCTAGCGCGATCTCCAGGTCATACTGGGCCCCGATCAGCCTGCAGCGAATTCCTAGAAACTTCGCTACCCGGGAAGACGACGGTTCCATGCGGCATGGTATAACAAACAACAACAAGAAAGGTAATCTATGAAGTTTAGGAAACAATTCAGTGCCGCGGCGCTCACTGCCGTCATCGGAGCTGGCACGATCAGCGTTTGCTCCGCCCAAAATTCAGCATCAGCGGCAGTAACTACACCTTCCCACGGTCAAAGTACTGCGCCTTACACCGAAGGTGGAGTGTGGCAGATCACCATGGTCAAAACCAAGGCTGGCATGAGCGATGACTATCTCAAAGCGCTGGCCAAGATATTCAAATCGACCAATGACGAAGCCAAACGGCAGGGCATCATTACCGATTACAAAATCCTGGTGGGTGACGCAGCTACCCAGCAGGACTACGATATTCTGCTTATGGTGGAGTACCCTAACATGGCCACACTGGACGGTCTGCGCGATAAGACAGATCCCATCGCCAGTAAAATGCTGGGCACTGACGACCAGCAGCGCGAACTCGCGGTCAAGCGCCTGGAAATTCGCGACATCATGGGTGACAAGACCATGCGCGAGATTACGTTGAAATAATCCTGCTCGCAGGCGGTGCTGCCTTTCCATGCGAGAGACGGCACCGCGCTGTTGCGCGATCCCCAACATCGTGCACGAGCATCATCTCACACTCGAGCCGATCATTGAATTGTTAGCAATTATGGGGAGCCACCCGCGCTGGCTGCCCTTCCTGCGCAAGATCGGCAAGGCGCCCGACCAGCTTGCCAAGATCGAGTTCAAAGTGCCGCCGCTGCCGCAATGAACATGCTGACCTTCGAGCAAATCGTCGCCTCGCTCGCGCCGAAAGAATAGAGCGAAAACTTTTCGGACTACTTCCCTGCTCACTCCCGCGCTGCTCCGGCTCGATCCGATGTTCGATCCGCTCCGGAACGCCTGCTGCTGGACAATCACGGCCCGTGCGTGTTAAAAAACCGAGATGCGTTGCGCCACCCAGAACATCGCGACTGAACCGATCGCGTACGGCGGAACGAGTTCGGCCCAGAGCGGGAACGGAATGCGGATGTGGCGAACGACCGCGATGAACGCCAACACCACGCCGATAAACATGAAATGTCCGGCCTCGACGCCGCCGCTGAAGAATAGTAACGCCGTCGGAACATGACCGGCAGGCAGTCCGGCCTCACTGAGTCCTCCGGCAAAACCAAGGCCGTGCATGAGACCGAAAGTGAAGGCCACGAGCCATGGCACGCGGGCGGTAATACTTCTGAGACCGCGATGAATGCGAACAATCTCCGCTGCGACAAAGACGATGCTCAGCGCGATGACAGCCTCGACCGGCCGTTGCGGCACATGGAGAAAGCCGAGTGTCGCTGCTGTGAGAGTAATGCTGTGCGAGATCGTGAAGGCCGTAACGGTCTTGACCAGCTTCCATCCGCCGCCGGTGATGATGAGTAACGCGAGTATGAACAGCAGATGATCGATACCGGTCAGAATATGTTCGACGCCGAGCACGCTATAAGTCCGCGCGACTTCCAGCGCGCGGGGCGCGGCTTCCACCACAAATGATGGCGTGGACGGAGTGAGTCGCGTGACTTGCGAGGACCCATCGAGACGTTCCAACCGTACGAGCACGTCGGTCATTGTCGCAGTAAGTCCGGCGATGTGAATCGTTCCGCCAGCTAGTCCGCCCGGCCGCTTTATCGTCCACCGCTCGGTAAAAGCGTTGTTGTCCATCGAAGCTCGCGGCGCGGTGACGTTTGTGGAGCCTGGGGGAAGTTCTACGTAGATTCCGAGGCGCATACTCTCGCCTTGTCCGGGCACCTTCCAAAATGCGTCATAAGTCTCGGAGCTAGTCTGCCGCAATTCGAGATAAGCCGGCCGCACCTCGTGCGCTGAGAGACCGGACGCAAACGCAGCGAGGAAGGCAAGTAGTAGTAGAGCGCTTCTCATCTACCTTGCCGCCGCGATTCGTTTCTCCTTCGCTGGCATCGGGCGCTCGATCGTCACGCTGTAATGCTTGAGAAGCTCGTGATACAACTTGTCCTTACCTTCGAGCCGTCGCGCGTTAGCCCACTCACGGCGCGCGGCATCGCGGACTTCTGCCAGCTCTGGCACTCGTCCTTCCGTGCGTTCACTGATCAACACCAGATGCACCCCGTAGCCGGACTCGACGGGTCCATCCCATTGGCCTAACGAAAGCTCGCTCAGCTTCGTCGCGAATCTTTCTCCGAACTGTTTCACCACCTCACTCACGGGCAATGATTGGAACCTGTGTCCGAGCAGGAATGAGTCGCCGAATTCCGAGGGTTCGGCCTGATCGTTCGCCTGCTGCAACTGCACGAGCAATTGCGCAGTGTCTCGCACTAGGTTTTCGCCATGCCGCTCGGGATTCAGATAGACTTGACTAAACGTGAACTGCCGCTGGACCCGAAACGTGTCGCCGTGCGTTTTTAGATAAGCGCCTAACTCGTCGTCAGTCGGCTCAGCGAGCGCGGTGACATCGTCGGTCACGAACTCCATCTTTTGCTGCAATCGTCGTCGAATAATGCTGTCGTCCTTGTCCAAGCCGAGCGCCATCGCCTCCCGGCAATAGACCTCCTCTTGCACCCTGTCCTTAATTAATCCTTCGATTTCCTCTCCTGTCGGTGGACGCCGCCATGTACGCGTGAAGCCTTCTACCATCGCTGCGACTTGTGCCTGCGAGATCACGATTTTTTTGGGCTCGTTGTTACCATGTTTGGTAACCAAACTGTAGGCGACAAAAATCGAGGCACCCAGTAGGAGGAAATGCAGTAGCGGCTCGCGTATGAATTTTTTCATCGTGTTTGTGGTTCACAGTTGCTTCGATGGCGTGTACCAGATCGGCGAAGTATAGGCTCGTTCGGTCGTAGTCATCGGAACTTCCTTTGGCATCGTGATGCCAAAGTATTTCGCGTCATAGGCGGTCCAGCGAGGCGTCGGGATTTCGATCACCCGACCATAGTAGAAGGAGCGCAGTGAGGGATCGAAGTCTGGGTCCTTCCAAACTGCGATTAGCTCGGGTGCGCCGATGGTGTTAGTCCAGGTAGCATTCGGGATATCCACCGTGTTGCCCACGTCCGGGATCTTACCTTTGGAGTCGGGTTTGCGATTGCCGCTCCAAGCCACGTCATAAACTTGTTCATGCGTTTCGCCCTTCGCATCGAGCCAGCCCTTCACGATCTGGTATCGGTCGAGGTTCGCGCCGATCGGATCCTTGAGCGCGGCGACAAGAAACGTCGGCGCTTTGCCTTTCGGTGCGTCAGTGAGGTCACCGCCCATCGGCACGCCTTTGCTATAGCCAATCTTTGCCGGCATCCGATTATTCGCGTCCGGAGCTTCGAAATCGAAACCACCGAAGAAGCGCACCGCCATGCGCGGACCGGTAGTGGCATAGGTCTCGCGGCGTTTCATTGCATCGAAGATGGACTCGCGCGTATTTTCCTGCGCCCAAACGGCAGCGTAACCGGAAGCGATTTGCTCCCAGCCCATAATCGTAGCCAGCGAGGTCTTCACAAACGGATGCGACGCGCGATCTGCACTCGGCTCGGAGGAGGTGGTCTTGCCCATGAAATTGTCTTCTTCCACGCCCGCCAGGGCGGTGTGCGCGTCCGTGCTGCCGACCATGCCGAACTTGTAGGGATTCACACCCAGCTCGGCTTCCATCTTTAGGCCATTCTTGTAGGCTGAGCGCGCATATTCGAACTCCAACATCTCCGGCTTCTTCACCTCAGTGAGGTCGAGATTGCCTTTGTCCCAACGCTCGAAGTTGGCGAACTCATCGTTAGGCGAAAGAAGTGGATGGGTTTCGCCATCGCCTTTGATTTGAGTCGCCTCATAAAGCGGTTCCCAGCGAACGCGACTCTCGGCATAGGCGCGGTCAATCCTCTTGCTCGTGAACGACTCGATGATCGGGAACATGCGGCCATTACTGAGGTTGCCGTTGTGAGCAATGGCTAGAATCTGCGCGCCAGTCTTCTCTTCGCACATGACCATCCATTTCCACAGGTCGCGCGGATTGGGGCTGCCAAGTGGTGGCTGGGTCGTGTAAGGCTCGACCAAGCTGGCCTTCGCGCCGTTGTCGCGAAAGATGACGTTGCGATGCAGATTGTTGCCGCCGGCGTTTGAGGTCCACTCGTAGCCGATGAACGCAGTGAAGCGTCCAGGCTCATTCGCCTCATCCGCCGCCTTGATTGTCTCCTGCCAGGCGGACCGATACGCCGAAGTGCCCGGTACCGGAAATCCTTTCGGCATCTGGCCTTTGCCGAAGCTGGTGATGATGTCGATCGCGGCCTGTGCGCCTTTGCCGGATTGAATCAGGTCATACCATTTGCGACCTTGCGGTGTGGCCAGCAGTGCAGGGTCTCCCCCGATCAATTGCGGAAAGAATCCGAAGCCATCCGAGTGATCCGCCACGACCTGAAAATCGAGCGGGCGCGAAAGTTTTACGCTCTGTCCGGACGACGCCATGACTTCTTCACCCTTGGCAAAACGATACGCGTCCTTCGGTCCGAGACGGCAGCCGAAGGCGCCCGCATCCATGGAGTATGAGGTATGCGTATGCGTGTCGCCGAAGAACGGACGCGTGGGAAAATTGCGACCCGCGTAAGGTGAGTAAGGGGGCTTCGCGGGAAATACCTTCGCGGCCGTTTCCTGGTCTAGCGTGCCTACATCGGTGGTGTCTTCGGCTAGTGCGCCGTTAGTTACGAGTGCCAGCGCGCTAAGGAGCGCGGCGGAGATGATGTTTTTTCTTTGCATGGTTTGTTTTCTCCATTCCGTTTTCGTGTTTGGAGCCCTGTTATTTATTTACTGTGCCAGGAAGCCTGTCATTGGAGCGCTGAAGCCTTCAGCAATGACAAGCCGTAGTTCAGTAGTCTTGGTTTCGATTAGATTGCCCAGAAATTGATGCCGCTCTCGATGTGGGACCCGTTTTACCTCGGCCTTATTGGTGAAGCCTCCGGGCGTGAGTTGTAGTTCAGGTAGCGCCAACCCCCATTGGAGTAGAGTGACCGGCGTGATTTGAAACTCCAATCCACCTTGCAGCTGCAAGTCGGTCTTGCCTATCCATCTATTTTTGCCGTGGAATCCGTCACACTCACGGGTGCCGTGGATTTGGCGAATGCCGACGCAACAACAAAGACCAACAAAGCGAACGGTGCGCTTGTCACCTGCCCAAGTCTTTTTATTAGGGCCGGCGCGGATGGAACGCGCCAAACCCTCACAGCCGGCCAGCGGTCGCAGTTTTGCACGGCAGCCGAGGACTTCTTACCGCTCAGGGAGCCGTGTCGCGGTTCCTACGCTCACTCCGACGCCGGCAGGACTGGGAGACGTCTCGAGAGTCCAAACCTTCTGTGCACCCGGCCCGACATATATATTGAAGGTTGGGCCGTTGGTGATTGACAGCGTGCCCGTGCAGTCCGGGTTCACCGTA
>JBKPQI010000075.1:0-4918 GCA_046733975.1 Verrucomicrobiota bacterium | reverse complement strand
GATGATGGACGTCGCCCGAGCCGAAGACGAGGTAGCGCGGAAGAATGCGCCGGCTTGTTTGTAACAACGCCGTTCGAGCTCTGGTCAATTCAGTTGCGAGCCGGTTTGCAAGGTGCAAGCGAGCATGCGTCGCGGCGTTGGCTGCGTTAACGTATGGCTCAAGCTGTTCCCGTATTTTTTTTGCCGGGATTTCGCGACGACGAATGGCCGCGCGCCAGGTGGCAAATTCTTCCGAGGTCAGACCGTTGTCGCGTTGCGTGACAAATTCGAGAGCGGGGGTTGTTTGCTGATCGAGTTCGGCTTCGCGCGTTAGCAGATCGCGCGCTGCCGCGGAGACGTCTGGTGTCGCTAATTCCTCCAGAACATCAAACGGGACCCCGGCCAGTCGAATCAGGAATGGCGAGGCGATGCGGTAAGGCGAGGACACGTTGGCAGCAAAACGAAACTACTGCCCCCTGACAAGTGCGTTTGTATTTCAAAAGCGGAACATTTGCCGGCGGAGTTGGAAGCCATGAGGTGTAGCTGTCGCTGTCCTCAGCGGCAGATCCATCTCAGAATCTGCCGCCGATGACGCGGCAGCTACAACGTCTGTGACGAGCGGCTGTTTGCAATGTAATCCCGAGCGAACTCGAGGGATCCCGGTGCACAATCTTAAAGGTCACGTCGCGGGAATCGTTCGCCTGACGCTCAGGATGATGATTATGAGAGCCTTCGCTGACGGCTGCTATCGCTCGTGGAGTGGAAGGCGCAGAGTGAAAGTAGTGCCTTCGCCCAGCGTGCTTTTAACGTCGATCGATCCGTTGTGATCGTCGATCACCTTTTTCGTAATATAGAGTCCCAGACCCGTGCCATTTTTGCCCTGCTTGGTGGTGAAATACGGATCGAAAATCTTTCCGAGCTCATTTTCCGCGATCCCGTACCCGGTGTCGCGCACCTGGATATCGGCGTCCATATCGTTCTCCTTGCAGTTAACGATCACCTTGCCGCGCTTGTCGGTCGCTGCTTGGATGGCGTTGACGATGACATTCTGGAGCGCGCGCGTCAGTTGGGTCGCATCACCAAGAATCATGCATGCTTCATCGGCAATATGGCAGTCGAGCTGAACTCCGTTTTGCGACGCCATCCCGGAAACACCTTTGCCGACATCCTGGACGATGCTCGACATCGAGACTGGTTTCGTTTTCGCGGCGCCGACCTTGCCGTAGCTTTGCCACATGGTGAGAAGTTCCCGGCAAAGACGGACATTTTGCTCGATGATTTGTAATTCTCTCGATGAACTGGCGCTGCGCTGGCCGTTATTCCCTTCACCGGATTGCTCCAGTTTTTTCGCGAGAATCTGAACGTAGCCCCACACGATCGTGAGTGGGTTGCTGAGATCGTGGACAAATTCCGCCGAGGCCTGACCGAGAGACGCGAGACGCTCCTTTTGTGCGAGCTCACCTCTGAGGCGCTCGTTCAGTTCCTGAAGTTCGTGTGCGGTGACCTCACTTTGTCGCTGCACACGAGTCCGTTCGACATTGCGCCCAATGACCTCGCGCATCTGGACGGCATCGAAAGGCTTGTTGATGTAATCGTTGGCCCCGAGGCGGAGAGCTTCCTGCGCCGTCTCCAGCGCTCCGAAGCCGGTAAACATGATTACGGAAAGATGAGGATCAATTTCACGGATCTTGCGCAAGCCGTCAATACCGTTCATTCCCGGCATGCGGATGTCCATGACAATTGTATCGGGGCGCTTTTCCTGTAAGAGCTGTAAGCCGGTCTCGACGTTTTCGGCGGTGTGGACCTGATAGCTGGGTTTGAGAAGCATCCTCAAGCTCTCGCGTGGTCCAATTTCATCATCGATGATGAGGATTTTGGCAGGGTCGGGCGTGGCGGAGATGTGCACTATGAGCGATTTAGAGCTAGGGCCGTGCCGTTTTCATCGTGAAATTATTTGGGCTGAAAGAACTGCGGGGCTTGCGGAGAGTGAAACAAAAATGGGCATCGCGCAAGATCGATCTTGTGAATAACTGAAAATTTGTGAATAAGTGCGGTGGGCAGGGGATCGAAAATATAATGACTGCGTTTAGTGGGAGCATTAGAATCTCGCCTTTTGATGGACGCCGGAAGCTCACCCGCTTTCAACTGTAACCCCGCTATTAAATCGCCTCAGATAGCTCGGGCACGTACCGAGTCACATCATGGTTAAGCGAAACCGCGTCGTCATCACGGGGATGGGAGTCCTGGCCGCTAACGGGATTGGACTGGAAGCATTTTGGGAATCGTTGCTCCAATGCCGCAGCGGCATCGGACCGATCACGCATTTTGACGCCTCCAAGTTCAAAACCCGTATTGCGGGCGAAATAAAAGGCTTTGATCCCGGCGAATACATCGAACCGGAGATGAAACCTAAGAGAATGGCACGGCATACGCAGCTAGCGTACGCCGCTACCATGATGGCCCTTAAAGATGCAGGCCTTGAGATGAACAATCTCAGCCTTCCCAGTCCTACTCCGGTGGTGATTGGGGTAAGCACAAGCGCGATCGACGTTATCGAAAGCGTGCATTTCGCAGTTGATCGCGGTACTCCGAATCGGGCGCCGGTTAGTTCGGCCGCAGCCTCCATTCCGCAAGCCGCCGCCAATACCATCGCGGACCGAATCGGCGCCTATGCCAACGCCACGACCGTTTCGTCTGCTTGCCCGTCGGGTTTGGATGCGGTGGCTGAAGCGACGGCGATGATCAGGAGCGGTGAAGTGGAGGCGGCAGTCGCGGGGGGCGCGGATGCGCCGATCACACCGCTGACGCTCGCCAGTTTTATCGGCAGCGGTCTGGTTGCGGCATCAAATGGCGAGCCGGAGCTGGCAAGTAAACCGTTTGATCTTACCCGAGAGTCGGGTGTGCTGGCAGAGGGCGCGGCAATTTTCATCGTCGAGAATTACGAACGCGCGCTGGCGAGAGGCGCTCGATGTTACGTTGAGATCGCAGGCTACGGTAAGCAGCGCGATATCGACCGCACCAAGCCGGCATCGGGATTGTTCGACTCGATGCGGCTGGCGTTGGCCAATGCAAGCCGATCGATCAACGACGTGGACTACATATCGGCCTATGGGACCGGAGATCCCATACTGGATTCGGCTGAGGTTGCGGTCATCAAGCAACTATTTGGGACTCGAGCTTACGAAATTCCCATCAGTTCTATTAAGGGGGTAACCGGCAACCCGCTCGGTGCAAGCGGTCCCCTGCAGCTGGTAGCCTCGGCTCTTGCCGTTCGTGATCGTCAAATCCCACCGACCGCCAATCTCCGGTCATTTGATCCTTCATGTGATCTTGACTTCGTTCCCGGCCGCCCCCGACGGGCGACAATCAACTGTGCTTTGATCAACGTCAGGGGTATCGGCGGAAGTGCGAGCACGCTGGTTCTGAATCGAGCGCAGAATTAATGAACAGCGCGACCACGCCCATCATCATTGCGCTGCTCGTCCAGATCGGTCTGGCTTTCGCGGTTTTTCACGCGAACCCAAAGCGACGGTCGAACCAATGCTTCCTTCTGCTGTCGGTAGCGATTTGCGTATGGCTGATCTACCGCTACGTCGGACTAAGCACTCGCGTTCCTGGAGTCGCCGAGCTTTGTATCCGCGAATCTTGCGCGGCTGGCGCCATTATTCTCGCGCTGGTTAATCTGCTCCGGCTCACAATTCGAAAGCGACACAGACGCTGGCGCCACTTGCTCAGGGATTCGATGGCATGGAGCGCGACCGCCGTCGCCGTAGTCATTCTTTGTCAAACGAGCTTCTTTATCAAGGGCGTTAGCCTGAATGTTGATGCTGTTACCGGCTTGTCGGCCCCGGAACCGATCCCGGCGCGCGGATACTTGATCTTCAATCTCTATTTCGTCGCGGCGGTCGCAACTCTGATTTTTCAGCTGACGCGTGACCTGCGCATGCTCGCCGGCGCTCAACGCTCCGAGATGGCGTTTATCATGATCGGAGCCGTAGTGACCCTGGTCTCGTCGGTGCCATTGCAGCTACTGCTGAAGTTGTTTGTCGATACCTCGAAACTACTCTGGCTCGGTCCGTTTCGCGTTGTCCTGTCGTGTTTGATCATCGCTTACGGCATCTCGACGCGAAAGATCATGGATGTCGGTCTTTTCCTGCGCCGGGCGATATCGTACGGAGTTCTCACTGCTTACTTACTTGTGCTCTATGGAGCTGTCTGGTGGCAGGTCGTTCTCATCACCACGATTCTTTTCTACTCGAGCGATCATACGTTTGCCCATATCGCGGCCGCCCTCGCTGTTACTTTCGCCATGGCGCCGGCGCGTGGCTTCTCTCAGTCGCTGGCGGATCGTCTTTTTGTTGGGGGTCGCGGAATCGATTTTCGGGTCACTGTTAGTAAGGCGGCCGCGATTCTGGAATCTGTCACAACCTTACCCGATCTTTTGCGCAGGTTCGCGACTACCATCGGCGAGGCCGTCGGCACTGATACCGTCACAATTTATCTCGCCCAGCGGAAGGTTTTTCGAAAAAACTATCCCGTATCCAGTTCACCAGCGACGCTGGAAGAGTTAGCGGAAGACAGTCCGCTGGTGCAATGGCTGGCGACGCATCATGAGCCGGTTATTCTGGAAGAACTTCAGCGTGTTCGTGGAACTGCCGTCACCTTTGCCATTCGGAACGAACTGGAAGGCGCCGGGGCCGCGGCGGCGGTCGGAATTCTATCACGCGAGCATCTCGTTGGAATCATGCTACTCGGGCCACGACTTTCCGGCCGTATTTACGGCAGCACCGAACAGGCTGCGCTACAAGTACTGTGCGGGCAACTTGCCGTGGCGATTGATAACGCCGAACTATTCACCGAAGTCCAGAATGCGCGGATCTATAACGAAATACTGCTCCAGAATTTAACCACTGGAGTAGTTGCCGCCGATGCCGACGGT
>JBKPQI010000074.1:0-9033 GCA_046733975.1 Verrucomicrobiota bacterium | reverse complement strand
AAGCGGCAAAAAACCAGACCGTTCCGATGATGCGTGCTCGCTGACCCGGTCCACGTCTGACACAGCCGCAAACGAAGGCGCTCAATACGATCAGGCCGAGGATCGAGAGGTATTCGGATGCGACTGTCTTGCGCCAATCATCACGAGTCAGGTAATTGGTGGGATCGAAAACGCTGCGCTCCATGTGCAGATTTGCAGGCGCGACCATCAGCCGTCCGTAATCACCAAGCGCGCGCAGCATGAGCACACCACGAACGGCGGGCGACCAGTTTTCGGTAAAACCTTTTTCCGGCCGTGAAACTGGAAGTCGACGCAATTCAACGTAGGCGCCAAGCACGAACGCACAGCAGATGACCGACGTGATTTTTGCTTTTCTGCTGGTGTCCTTGGCGAAGGTGAAAGTGTGGACGAGAAAAATGAATATCCAGACACATGCAATTTCACGCGAGCAAAGCGCAAGCACTCCCGCCGCCGCTCCCAGCAAATAAAGTGCGCTTTTTCCCCAGCAGTTTTTGGCTTCTCGCGCCCGTAAAACCAGCAACCATGCGGCTGCGGAAAAGGCGAAGGCAAGGCTATCGGCTCTTCCCGAAATGTAATCGATGGCAGCGGAATGCACTGGATGCACCATCCAGAGCGCGGAAATGATGAAAGCCGCCAGAGCGCCTGCGGCCGCCAATTTCGGGTCATTAGAGTTCCACAGCCCAGCGCCATTGCCGAACAGGCGAGTCAGCAGCCGGTAAAGAAGGAGGCCAGCAGCTACATGCAGCAAAATGTTGCTGAGGTGAAAACCCGCGGGATCGGAGTTCCAAAAAAAGTAATCGACCATGTAGGAAAGATTTTGGACCGGCCGATAATGGCCCGAAAAGGAATCGAGAAAGAGATAGTGGCGGAAGACTTCGAGGGCGAGAACCGGACTTTTAATGAAGGGATTGTCTCGGGCCAGATGAACATCATCCCAGATGAGCGGCCCTTGGATCGCGGGCAAGCGGATGACAAAACCGATCGCTCCAAGAAGGAAATAACGCGGCCATTGCTTTCCGCAAAAAGAGATCAGCCGCGCGCGCAGATTCAGCCGGTGGTGCGACCTAGTGGGGCTCTGGTCCATGAGCATGGTTGCGAGGGAGAAGCTGCATGTTTGAAAGCAACGAGCGTCCTCCCGTTTGCACGAGAGGACGCCCGGAAGTTCAGAACTTCTATGACAGCCGGTTATGGGCCGTAAGGCGACCAAAAGCCCGTGCCGGCAACGTCTGACAGCACCGCATAGTCAGCCTGAGGAACCGAAGGAATCGTGTCGACGGTCTGAGAACCATAAGCGGTGCCGAAGAGACTTTGCCCCGTGTTATACAGGATGCTGTCTTTCTTCACGTACTTGGTCCAATCCGTAACTCCAACCGGGTCATTGGACTTTCGGTTGGTCTCAATCGCGTATTGATCGACGGCACCGTCGATCATGCGCAGATCGTTAAGGATCTTGGAAGCCTGGGAGCGTTTACGCGCGCGCAAGAATCCAGGAACGGCTATCGCGGCCAGCAATGCGATGATTGCGACCACGATCATGATTTCCACCAGCGTGAAGCCGGCGTGTCTTTTATTCAGTTTTCTTAACATGATGTTTTAATTGCGTTTGTTGTTCTGCTTTGTGAGATGCGAGTGGCCGGACTTCGTCTGGTTCTCACAACTCATTCCCTGTCACTCCCACCTGGTGGAAATGGCAGGCGAATGAATCGTCAGATTCGACTACGGGCCGTAAGGCGACCAAAAACCCGTGCCAGCGACATCCGAGAGCACGTTGTAGTCCGCCGACTTTACCTGAGGAATGGTGTCAACGGTCTGAGCACCATAAGGAGTCCCTAACAAGCTGTTGCCACTGTTGTACAGCTGTGAGCCCTTCTTGAGGTAGTTCGTCCAGTCGGTGACAGCGACGGCGTTTCCGGTGCTGCGGTTGGTTTCGATGGCGTACTGGTCGACGGCGGCGTCGATCATACGCAGATCGTTGAGGATTCGGCTGGCTTGGGAACGCTTACGGGCGCGGAGAAATCCGGGCACCGCGATCGCGGCCAAGAGCGCGATGATCGCGACAACGATCATGATTTCCACGAGGGTGAAGCCCCCGCGGCGGCTATTAAGTTTATTGAACATTGCGTTAAGTTGCTTTCTGTTTCTCTAGGTTTGTTTGATTGCGCTCCGAGGCACCCGCCCCGGAAGGCCATCTGAATGAGCACTCTCAGTGCCAATTGGCCGGCTGGGTTAGAATTTCTAGAAAATGCGATCAAACGCTGCTACAGCAGAGTGTCGCCGGGCTTGCTTCTGGCTCTGGACCTATGGTAGGCGACGCATCGGGCGAGCCTGAACCTGTGAGCTGACATGGCGAAATTTTTCTCGCGATTGCATCTTCAACCTGCGCATTACGTCTTCGCGGCTGTTTTGCTCATTCGGCTCGTTGTCCTGAGCCGGCTGGCAGGCTCGGCTTTGCTGTTGCCGAGCCGCGGAGACATGCACTTCTACGACGATTGGGCTCGGAAGATAGTGAGCGGGCACCTTACTGATCATTTGGCCTTCTATGGACTGCCGGGATACGCCTATTTGCTTGCGACCCTTTATAAGCTTTGCGGTTACAGCCCGTTCATCCCGGGGATTTTGCAAGCTCTGGTCGATGCCGGAACCGCAGTTCTCATCTACAAGATGAGCGTCGCCGTTGGTCGCCAAGCCGAGGTCCGTCACGGTCAGATCGCAGGATTGCTTGCCGCCGCGGCTTGGGCGTTTTACGTCCCGGCGCAAACCTATGCAGCGGTCCTGATGCCCACAGTGTGGGTTGTGTTCGTCTTTTGGTTCATTCTTTGGCGGGTTATTAAAAATGAGAACGCGCCAGGCTACTGGGAAGCGCTGTTGCTCGGGCTTCTTGTCGGTCTGAGCGCCACTGCGATCGCGACGATTCTGTTTTTGGTTCCCTTGCTCGTATGCGCAATCGCTTTGAAACCCAGCGCGCGGCCTCGTTCGGCTCTGCGGATCTTTGGTTGTGGGCTGGTATTGTTTGGCGTTGCGGTCGGTACCTCGCCTTGCTGGTTACACAATTATTTCGTCGCGCACGACCGAGTCTTTTTGTCCGCACACAGCGGCATCAACTTCTGGATCGGAAACAATCCAGACGCGAATGGGTACCCTCGTTTTCCGCCCGGCTTGCGTGCCGGACAGGCCGCAATGTTACAGGACTCGATCGAAGCAGCCGAATCCGCGGCCGGACACCCGCTGAAACGCGGCGAAGTTTCACGGTATTGGTCGGCAAAAGCACGCGACTACATTTCACATCATCCAGCGCCGTGGGTTCGATTACTGTGTCTCAAGCTTCGAAATTTTTGGAATGCGTTCCAGTATGATGATCTCAGCATCATCACAAATCTGCGTGAGCAGAGGGTAACATTTCCGGGGATTTACTTTGGGCTGCTCGCAGCTCTGGCGCTACCGGCAATGGTACTGGCTTGGAATGCTGCGCCAATTAGCCGCTGGATTGCCGCCGCGATTTTTCTGCAAATGCTGGCGCTCTTGCCGGTCTTCACCACCGAGCGTTATCGGCTGGTTATCGTTCCGGGTCTGGCGGTATTCGCCGCATCGGGTCTGGTGATCGTTTTTCGCAACTTTGTGCGCCGCGAATTTGGAGTAGCGCTCTCTTACACGGTCCTCATTATAACTTCGACGCTGTTCGTCTCGTGGCCGCAACGCGATCCATCATTATGGGCGCTCGATGCCTATAATAGTGGGTGGCAGGCTCTGGAATCGGGAGATTTGCCTCTCGCGCAACGGAAACTCGAACTCGCCTATGCCTATGTTCCACAGAATGCAGAGACTAACTTCGCGCTCGGTAATCTGAAGCTGGCGCAAAACGACCCGGCAGCTGCGCAATCGTTCTATCGCGTCGCGCTCAGTCTCGATTCCAAACACAAGGGCGCATTCAACAATCTCGGTGTCATCGCGCTCGATCAGGAACATTATGCCGAAGCCGAAACTTGGTTTCGCCGCGCAGAGCATATCGATCCCGCGAACGCAAAAACGCACTTTCTTCTCGCCAAAGCATTGCTCGGCAAAAACGATCGCCGGGCCGCCCAAACAGAAATCAATGCTGCGATTCAGCTCAATCCCGATCAATTCGAGTTCCGACAATTGCGCGACGAGCTGCAATCCAACCAAGGCCCGTAGCGTTTCCGCGGCCGGCGAGCCTGCGGTCAAGGCACTGAAGATGCTGACCTGCGCAGGCAGTGGAAATTTCCGCCGAACCCGGTGTTGAGCTTGCGTCGGATGTTGCCAGCCACAGCAATGAAGCCGGGCGGTTGTTCGGACGCGTTACCCCGTCCATCTGCATTTTCGGCGCCGCGTTCGTGGCCTTTGTCGTCAAGCTCCTCATTGCTCTGAATACCTTTGGCAGCAACGATGTTGCCGCGTTTTATATTTTTGCCCGCTCGCTTCACGATCACGGACTCGAATGGACTTATCGTAACGGCGTTCCATGGGGTTCGACTCTACCCGTCTTCAATCATCCGCCGCTGACTGCCTACTACCTTGAATTCATCGACAACCTTTCCAGAACCGAATTCTGCCGCGCATATGGCTTCACCTTTCCGTTCCTCTTGCGATCCCCGGGAATCGTCGCCGATTTCGTGGTTGTCTGGATTTTATGCCGCATTTCCGCCACCAACGCGTCACTGCGGCTTCCGACTTGGGCGCTCTCTTTATTCGCGCTGAGTCCAGCGTCGTTGATGGTTTCCGGATTTCACGGCAACACCGACCCGGTGATGGTCATGTTTCTCGTGGCCGCCGCCTACATGGCTTTGCGCGAGCGGCCGATTTTTTGCGGAATTTTTTTCGCTCTCAGCTGTCAAATCAAAATCGTCCCGCTTCTCTTCCTGCCGATTTTGTTTTTCTTTTGGCTAAGTCGGCGAGCTGCCCTGCGATTTACGATTCCGTGGCTCGTCCTCACCGCCGCGCTCTGGAGCCAACCGCTGTTGATGTTTCCGACGTTGTTTGGGAGAAATGTGCTGGCATACGGGGGTTACTGGGGTTGCTGGGGGATCAGCTATTTGCTGCGATTGACCCATTATTCGGATTTTGACGTGATCGGATTCGTGAGACTTCCACCGGCAGCGAGCATGGTGGCGATGTTTCTAAAGGCAATGATCGTTGTCAGTGCGATCGCAATCGCCTGGCGTCGCCGTTATCTCACTGCGCCTGCGACGATTTGCTCAATCGCATACGCCTGGTGTTTCTTCTTCGCGCTGTCGCCCGGATTCTGCGCCTATTACCTGATCTGGTTAGCACCATTTGTTTTGCTTCTTTCCCCGTGGTTCTATGCATTGCTCACGGCAGCCAGTTCCATTTTTCTCTTTATCTTCTACAACACACTCGCCGGTGGATTTCCATGGCATATCGCGGTAGGCAAGTTCAGTGACCCGGCGCGTTTGAACGTGATCGCGCCGTCGGCACTCCTGGCCTGGGTGACGGTGGTGGGCGGCTTGATCTTTTGCTGGCATAAAGCTGTAATCGCGAATCCAAGTCTCCGCTTGTTTAGTCCAAAAACTTTGCCGCCGAGCGCTCCTAACTAACGTCCGTGAAGCACGCGGAGATCGCTGCGGTGATGCACTCAACTTCGATGGCCTCGATGCCTCAGCCAATGCTCCGATCGCAACGGCTGGTGAAACGCGTGGAATGGGTTATCGCAGTGCTTCTTTCCGCGTTAGCGATTTTCCTTCTGGTAGTGCGCGCAGCCCATGCCGGCGCGCTGTGGCGTGATGAATGCGCCGTCGTCCAATTGGCGCGCATGCCATCGCTCTCAGACATCTTTCACAATTTCCAACATGAAGCGTTTCCGCCCCTCTTCCCCATCATGGTGCGGGCTTACACAATTCTGTTCGGCTCGACCGATCTCGCGCTGCGAATTTTCGGTCTTGGTATCGGCTGTTTTATTATCGCCGCATTCTGGATTAACGCGCGCTGCCTGCGCGGTGATGTTCCTCTGATTGCGCTGGCATTAACCAGCTTGAACACCACCTTCTTTGTCTGGGGTACAACGATTCGCGGTTACGGGTTGGGCAGCGCCATGATTGTGCTCATGTTTGCTTGCATCGGCGCGTTGCTGCTCGCGCTAAACCGGGAGCGCATCATTGCCGGCACCCTGGTTTGCGTATTGGGCGTCCAGGTTCTGCTCTACAACAGCGTCTTATTGCTGGCGATCGGTGGAGCAGGCATCGTGTTGCTTTCGCTTCAGCAGCGATTCAAGCAGGCGCTCATCATCGTCGGGATTTGTGCCGCCGCTGTATTTTCCCTTTTGCCCTACGCGCTGGCCTACTTCCACGCCAGAGACTGGAACATTCTGGTCCGCGGTTGGCCCACCTCTTATTCGCTCTGGAAACACTTCGAGGTCGCGCTTGGCAACCCGGCTTACAGCATACCGGCAGTCTGGTACGCGATTGCCGTTGCGTTGATAGGCATATTCATTTTTCAGCTGTACCGGGACCGATATAGCGAGGATCTCGGAGAAACCCGGCTGGTCTGGTTTGCAATCCTGGCGTCCGGAATGAGCCTCGTCGGTTGCTACGCCTTTCTGCGAATCTTGAGTTACACCACCAGCAACTGGTATTATCTCGCGTTCATTTGCGTACTCGCAGCGGCCTTGGACTTAATCGCATCAATTCTTTGCCGCTCGACCTGGCTCCGGTTCTGTCGCGTTGCTATCGCGACGGCAGTCTTGTTCATCGCACCCTTCGCCGATTGGTCGGCGATTATCGAACGGCAAACGAATATCGATGTGGCGGCCCGGACGGTAGGCGGGCGAGCTGCATCCAACGATTTGGTGCTGGTCGTGCCCTGGCAATTTGGGATTCCGTTTAGTCGCTATTACAGCGGCTCGGCGCCATGGAAAACCATTCCGAACATCGAGGACCATCGCGTCCATCGCTACGATCTATTCAAAGCGAAAATGATTTCTGATCACCCAATCAATGACCTGACCGAGGCGGTTGGCGCAACCTTGAGTTCCGGGGGTAAAGTCTGGCTCGTCGGTGGCCTCAATCTTCCGCCACCGGAGGAGGGACCGATGGTGCTTCCACCTGCGCCGGCTTCGCGATTCAAATGGGACAATCGCGCTTACACTGCGGCCTGGTGGCAACAGCTCAGCGTTTTTATTGCGCTGCACGCGCGCAACATCGAGCCAATTGCTTTACCGCATCCGAAATCAATGCGCATCAACGAGCTTGAGCAGACATCGCTGGCGCTGGTCGAAGGTTGGCAGTGATCTAGCCGATCAGTTTTGGGCGAGCGGCTCTGCCCGATCGATGGCGCCGCCTTTTCGCACCATTACCGCGAAGCTTTTCGTTCGCCAGAGCGGACGATAATTCTTCTGCAACCATTTGACCACCGGATGCCACGGCGTCAGCTTCACCGTTTCATGCGCGGCGATCATAACCTCGGGTTGGTTGCGGCTCAGATCGCGCAACAGCTGCTCCGATAGCCTCCGCACCAGTGGTCCGTCCTGCATCGGATAGGCAAAAATCAACCCCGATGGTGGCTCACGTCGCGTTGCGAAGTAAAAGCCGGTCTCATTGCCCCACTCATAAAAGGTGGCGTTGCGTGGGAGTATGTGGTCGACCCTGGCGGCGAGTTGTTCTGTCTCGAGAAATACGGGGCCGTATTTTTGCAGCGACCAGGCCTTCGCCGGCACCTGATAACATGGCAGTTCCATGCTTATTAAGGCGACGCACGAAACTCCCGCCATTGCATAGGAGCACCAGGCGAAGCGCTGGGGCAGAACTCGCCTTAACAATTCAACTGCCCAGCCCGCGCCAATGACCAACGGCGGGAGCCAAAGTTGATAATAGTGCGCAAAAAACCAGCCTGGTAGCTGCACGGTGACGTAGGTCGCAATTCCGAACGCGAGAAGTAACAGCCAACCATTGCGCGGACACATTCGCAGACCAATCACGAGGCCGATGAGTGCAAGAGCAGCGATCGGAATCGCAAGCGCCAGCGAGTCAGGAGAAAGCCCTGGCCAATTCCATAACTGGCTCCAGCAACGCGGTGGACGCGCCGAGTACCACCGGTTGTAGGTGAAAACGGCGTCGACGAAAGCGTTGCCCCGGTTTTGCCAAAAGAAGTAGCCAAACAACATCGACCAGCCGGTCGCTCCGACGGCAGCTATTAAGGCGATTTCAGCGAAAGCCTTGTTCCGCGCTGTTCGTTCAACGCATAGTAAATACGCAAACGAGAGAAGCGCAGCCTGGAGAATTACGATTTGCTTGTAGAACGATGCGATTGTGAAAAGCACACCAAGCAGCACGGCGCCGGCGAAACCGATCCGCTTTTTTTCCGCTCGGACGAAAATGACGAACGCAGTTGTCAGCAGCACGTTGAGGAAAACTTCAGTGTTTGGCTGATTGCCTTGAATCGAGAAATCGCCGGATGCGAGAGTCCAGAAAGTGGCAGCGATAAGACCGGCAATCGGACCGCGGCCACCAGCGGCGCCGGCAAGATAACATGCTACAACCGTCGCCATAGCCGTGACCAAATTCATCAGGAAAATTGAGTTGCGGCCGTAGCCGGCGATCCATTCAGCTGCGGCGTAGGTCACGTGGATGGCCGGCGGTTTATGATCCCAAAGATCGCTATAAAGGTTTTTTCCCTGCAACATCTCGTGCGCGATCACCGCGTAAGTCGTCAAGTCGCGCTCCAGCGGTTCGTCGTAACTGTGCAATCGAAGCATAAAAATCACGCCACAAAGCGCGATCACTGCTGCTACCGGAAGAAGTTTTCTCAATCTACCCATCGGTCGAAAGGAAATGGGTGCTTTTTGCTGTTGGCGTAGTTGGGATCGCCCCATGTGATCTCAGGTTTTCCATGCAAGAGACGCTCGACAATCTCGAGCCCTTGCATGAATGAATGATCCTGATTGCTGACCTCATATTTCCAGGCGCCGAATCGACCACGGGAGTAGATGTTGCCCGCTTCGAATGCCGGGAGAATTTGAGCGAGAGCTTTGTCGCGATCCAAAGC